>JAKUPZ010000001.1 GCA_022449765.1 Dehalococcoidia bacterium
ATTAGCGTCATTGCCAAGGAGCTTAACTCTAGGTAGAAAACGCCAACCTCAATTGCAGTGATGACAGCTAAAATAATCCCGATGATTACATATTCTTTTGGTCCGGGATGACTGTGATTTTCGCTATGTGAATGCTCAGTTGCCATTCTGATGTCCTTACATAAGTCCTAATAATTGACCGGCATGTTTCGCACCTTCAGCAGCATGTCCTTCTTTGCCGTAGGCACCAATGAGGTATACCACCCCGAAGATAACAATCCATACTATATCGACAAAGTGCCAGTACAGGCCCGCAATTTCGACTTGAAGTGAGTTATCCTGACGAATTTTCCCTTTATAGGATGAGAACACAATCGTCCAGAGCCATATTACACCGAGAGTAACATGCGCCCCATGAAATCCTGTCATGATTAAGAAAGTACTTCCAAATAAGTTGGTTTGCGGTACGAGCCCGTAGTGTTTAAATTCTGCGAATTCATACATCTGGAAGCCAATAAAAATTGATCCTAATAAGGCAACTGAAACTGTCCAAAAACGGAATGACCCCATATTCCCACGTTGAATTGCAGCAAGCGCAAGGACCATTGCCAAACTGCTCATAAGAAGCACGAAAGTGCTGACGGAGGTAACAGGTATATTAAGAATTTCCTCTTGGGGGCCGCTAAGAGATTGGCCAGTATAAATAAGGTGTGTAGCAATCAGCGTTCCGAAGAACATGACATCCGAACCTAAGAAAGCCCACATAAGGAGTTTTCGGTTATCGAGGCCTGTTGAGGTTCGATGATCGTCTATGCCGCTAACGTATCGCATTTATTTCAATAGTTCCTTAAAAGCCATAATTTAATGTTCGGATTCCTCTGCAGTAAGTGGCTCAAAGACCCAACCATATGCACCACGAAAGAGAAGACAGCCAAAACCTACCATCACTGCAATGCCAGACCAGAAGTAATTATCATAAATCAAAAGACCTGCAGCAATCCCTGTAGCAGCGAACGCGAGTACTAAAGGCCAGTATGAAGGGCTGGGCATGTGCGGCTCTCCGTGTTCTGGTAATTCTGGAGGCTCGACAACATTCGCCTCTTCATCCCACAATGGGTAAAGACTTTCTACAGTAGGTACCACCGCAAAGTTATAATGATGTGGTGGCGATGGAATTGACCATTCTAAAGTGGCACCTTGCCATGGGTTCATCCCCGAAGGTGCACCAGAGCGGGCAGATACGATTAAGTTGTAGATCAAGACCAGGATAGATAAGGCAATAATAAATGCTCCGAAACTGACAAAAAGATTTAAATCGTCCCAATTTTGATCAGCCGTGTAGGTATAAATTCGTCGTGGCATTCCTAAGACACCAAGGATATGCATGGGCATGAAAGTGACATTAAAACCAATAAACATTAGCCAGAAATGGAGATGCCCAATTTTTTCACTCATCATCCTGCCGGTCATTTTAGGGAACCAGTAATACAGCCCTGCAGTAAGGCCAAAAATGCTTCCACCAAAAAGAACATAATGGAAGTGAGCGACAATGAAGTAGGTATCTTGTTGCTGCGTGTCTACGGGTACCGCGGCGTGCATAACCCCACTTAGGCCACCAAGCATGAACATGCTGATAAATCCAAGGCTAAACATTAGAGGTGTCCTATATTGAATAGTCCCCCCCCAAAGTGTTGCAAGCCAATTAAAGATTTTCACGCCCGTGGGGACACCAATAGCCATAGTTGCAGATGCGAACGCTGCAACTGCCCAAGCTCCGATTCCGGTAGTGAACATATGGTGAGCCCAAACGCCAAATCCCAAGAAAGCAATGACTGCGCCTGCAAATACAATAGTGGCATAGCCAAAAAGTGGTTTTCTCGAGAAGGTGGGGAGAATGTCGGACACAATACCCATTGCAGGAAGAATCAAAATGTAAACTTCAGGGTGACCAAACACCCAGAAGAGGTGCTGCCATAGCAAGGGATCAGCTCCTGCGCCGACAGTATCAAAGAAGTTCGTGTCAAAGAAGCGATCAAACATCAAAAGGGTAAGTGCAATCGTTAGCGGAGGGAATGCAAAAATAACCAAGAATGAAATAATGAGAGTCATCCATGCAAATACGGGCATTCGCATCAGGGTCATGCCCGGAGCTCGAAGATTAAGTATGGTTACAACGAAATTAAGACCCGCAGCTGTTGTGCCTATACCCATAATCTGCAAGCCAAGGACCCAGTAATCGGTACTGGCCGATAATGTATATTCACTAATTGTAAGGGGTGCGTACCCGAACCATCCCATGTCAGGGAAGGCGCCCACGAAGAAGCTAAAGTTCATGAGGAGCGCACCGAACAAATACAGCCAATAGCTAAATGCATTTAATCGAGGGAACGCAACGTCCCTGGCACCGATCATTAGCGGTATTAGAAAATTAAAAAATGCTGCACCGGCTGGCATGACGACCATGAATACCATGGTGGTTCCATGCATTGTGAATAATGAGTTGTAAGTTCCTGCGTCCATAAAAGTACTGTCAGCAGAGGACAGCTGGACTCGCATAAGGAGGGCTTCAATCCCGCCAAGAATGAAAAATATGAAAGCGCTTATGCCATAGAGAATTCCAATTTTTTTATGATCTACCGTAGTGATCCACCCCCAGATACCTTCCGTTGATACTGGACGTTTGATTACTCCGATATTCACTAGATTTGCTAAATTCGCTGCCATTTTTCAGTAATTCTCCGCTTGTAGCCTTAGCGCTTAAGACTCTGTAAATACGCGACTACTTGATCGATTTGTGCTTCAGTCAATAAATCGGTATTAGGGTCACCTCTGTGGAAAGTGGGCATTAAGCCGCTACCTTCTTCAGGGACAGGTTTTAGATCTCTCACGTTTGAGACCCATTGCTTAAGGTTTTTACTATTGTTGTCGAGAATACCGGCACCAAGCGTATTACGCTCACCAAATAAGGTTAAATTAGGGCCGATCTTGCCCACAGCGTTAGTACCATTAATTGCATGGCAACCCGAGCAACCGCCTGCAATCTCAAATACATTTTTACCTAACGCCTCTACGCTTCCTGCTGCAGGTGTCACTACTGAAGAATTCATGCTTTCTACCCACCGGTCAAATCCGCCAGTGGTATCTACGTGGACCCTGAATCGCATCAATGCGTGAGCAGAACCACAAAATTCAGCGCATTGACCGTAATAAATCCCCGGCTCAGTTGCAGTGAATTTTTCTAAAGGATTTTGACGGTTAGGAACCATGTCTGTTTTTCCGACAAGCTGTGGAACCCAAAATGAGTGAATTACATTGTCAGATTCTAGGGTTATCGAGACCTGTCGTCCAACTGGGATGTGAAGTTCATTAGCGGTGATTAGTTCAGAACCATCAGGACCTAGGCCCGGATATTGAAACTCAAACCACCATTGCTTCCCCACGGCGGTAATCTCTAAAACATTAGCATCGGGTTCATCTTGCGTTTGAACTACCCATAGCACGGTAGGTACAGCAATAGAAATCAAGATTAATATAGGCACTACAGTCCATGTAATTTCTAATCCTGTATGGCCATGAATCTGCTGTGCTTTTCTGCCCGGTCGGTCACGAAATTTTACAAGAATATATGCCATGCCAATTAGAACGAATGCTCCCACAAGAGCAGCAGCCCAAATTACATAGATATAGATGTCGTAAATTCGTTGAGTAGAATCTGAACGTGCGACAAAAGTGTTTTGCGGGGTATCACAAGCTGCCAACAGAAGCAAAAACACTCCGATTATGGGCGCAAGAACGAGTAAGCGACTTGATAGGCTTCTTCTGATTTTATGAGGAAGGTACTTTTTGTTGGTTTGCATACTAAAAACTGACACACATTTGACTTGTTACGGATATCACAGATTGAAGGGTAAGGTCAAGCAGATATGCCTGTGCATGCGGGTTTTTAAGACTCTTAATTTTTTGAAATTTGTGATTTCGGGCCGTTGACACTTTTACCTGTAATTCCGTATACTAGCTTGGCTGTCGTTAGGACTGCATGGAGTTAGCATAAAATATGACCCAGGTCGTAATTAACACCTAAAGCACTAACGGCATGGCTACCGATAATTAAGGGCGGTGGCACGCCTGAGCGGCCACCGCCTTTGCACGTTAACAAGAGAATATCGAGTGAGTACGAGCAGCAGTCCATCTGAACAGGATGGATGGGCTGCAACTTCATCATCAATTTGATGATCATTGAGCCAAGAGAATCATATCTGCATTAAGCAGATGTAAGAGTTAGGTCAAGTTATTAAGGGCCAACGGTGGATGCCTTGGCGTCAAGGGCCGATGAAGGGCGTAGCACGTCTGCGATAAGCCTCGGCTAGCTGTCAAGCAAGCTTAACCGGGGATTCCCGAATCGGGGAACCGGTCCTAGAGAAACTAGGACATCCTCAGCTGAACACATAGGCTGAGGGAGGTAACCAGGGGAACTGAAACATCTAAGTACCCTGAGGAATATAAAGCAACCGCGATTCCCTAAGTAGTGGTGAGCGAACGGGGAACAGCCTAAACCTGCAGGGTTTAGTGGCCTGAGGGCCTATACCTTGTGGGGGTTGTACGGCATATCGGCATGAGCCTCAGTGATTGCACAGAGTTACAAATCTGCTTTCTAGCTGAAGGAACCTGGAAAGGACCGCCATAGGGGGTGATAGCCCCGTAAGCGAAAGGAAGTAGACTCTGGATATGTTCGTGAGTACCACGGGACACGAGAAATCCCGTGGGAAGCTGGGGGGACCACCCTCCAAGGCTAAATACCCTTGACGACCGATAGTGTACAAGTACCGTGAGGGAAAGGTGAAAAGAACCCCTGAAGGGGAGTGAAATAGACCTGAAACCGTGGGCCTACAAGCGGTCGGAGCCTCGATTTATCGGGGTGACGGCGTGCCTATTGAAGAATGAGCCGGCGAGTTACTCCTGTGTGGCAAGGTTAAGGAATTTATACGTTCCGGAGCCGTAGCGAAAGCGAGTCTGAATAGGGCGTCCAGTCGCACGGGGTAGACCCGAAACCGGGTGAGCTACCCATGGCCAGGGTGAAGCCTCGATAGTCTCGAGGTGGAGGCCCGAACCCGTGTACGTTGCAAAGTGCTGGGATGAGCTGTGGGTAGAGGTGAAATTCCAACCGAACCCGGAGATAGCTGGTTCTCCCCGAAATGCATTGAGGTGCAGCCTCAAGGGAGAGGAACGGAGGTAGGGCTCTGAATGGGCTAGGGGGCGCAAGCTTACTGAACCCAATCAAACTTCGAATGCCGTTCTATCTATGCCTTGGGAGTGAGACAGTGGGGGATAAGCTCCATTGTCGAAAGGGAAACAGCCCAGACCACCAATTAAGGTCCCTAAATACAGGCTAAGTGTCAAAGGAAGTATGGTCACCCAGACAACCAGGAGGTTGGCTTAGAAGCAGCCACCCTTTAAAGAGTGCGTAATAGCTCACTGGTCAAGGGACTGTGCGCCGACAATTTATCGGGGCTAAAGCCTGTTACCGAAATTGTGGCTTCCGCTTACGCGGAGGGGTAGGGGAGCGTTCTATATGCACTGAAGCTCAACTGTAAGGTTGGGTGGAGCGTATAGAAGTGAGAATGCCGGCATGAGTAATGTGAAGATGCGTGAGAACCGCATCCGCCGAAAGTCTGAGGTTTCCTACGCAACGTCGTTCGGCGTAGGGTTAGTCGGTCCTAAGTCGAGGCCGCAAGGCGTAGACGATGGATAGCTGGTTAATATTCCAGCGCCACCCATGGATCGTTTTAAGGCTAAGGAGGGACACGGGAAGCTAGGTAGAGCGTGCCTATTGGACATGGTACGTCGGAACCTGTAGGTGATCTCGGGATAGGAAAATCCGTTCCGAGGCTTGAGCTGAGGGGTAATGCGACTTTAGGGCTTAGCCCTAGGGAAGTCTATTGATGCTACACCGGCAAGAAAAACTTCGTAGCTAGAGTCATGGGTGTCCGTACCGCAAACCGACACTGGTGGACTGGTATAAATGTACTAAGGCGGACGAGAGAACCATCCTTAAGGAACTCGGCAAATTGACTCCGTAACTTTGGGAGAAGGAGTGCCCTGGGACGTGTACCCCCTTGCGGGAGAAGCGTTTTGGGGTCGCAGATAAGAGGCTCTGGTGACTGTTTAACAAAAACACAGGTCCCTGCTTAAGTCGTAAGACGATGTATAGGGGCTGACGCCTGCCCAGTGCCGGAAGGTCAAGAGGCGCGGTGAGAGCTGCAAATCGAAGCCCCGGTGAACGGCGGCCGTAACTATAACGGTCCTAAGGTACCGAAATCCCTTGTCAGGTAAGTTCTGACCCGCAGGAAAGGCGTAACAACTGGAGCGCTGTCTCAAGGATGGTCTCGATGAAATTGAAGTACGAGTGAAGATGCTCGTTACCCGCAGCAGGACAAAAAGACCCCGTGGAGCTTTACTGCAACCTGACATTGATCCGAGGATACAGTTGTGTAGCATAGGTGGGAGGCTATGAAACTCAGACGCCAGTTTGAGCGGAGCCATCGTTGAAATACCACTCTTCTCTGTTTTTGGATCTAACCCCTGAACAAGCAGGGGAACCGTGTCTGGCGGGCAGTTTGACTGGGGCGGTCGCCTCCCAAAAAGTAACGGAGGCGTGCAAAGGTTCCCTCAGGGTGGATGGAAATCACCCGCAGAGCGCATTGGTAGAAGGGAGCTTGACTGCGAGGCCTACAAGCCAAGCAGGGACGAAAGTCGGCCAAAGTGATCCTACGGTCCCGTGTGGAAGGGCCGTGGCTTATCGGATAAAAGCTACCCCGGGGATAACAGGCTTATCTTGCCCAAGAGTTCAAATCGACGGCAAGGTTTGGCACCTCGATGTCGGCTCGTCGCATCCTGGGGCTGAAGAAGGTCCCAAGGGTCCGGCTGTTCGCCGGTTAAAGCGGCACGCGAGCTGGGTTCAGACCGTCGTGAGACAGGTCGGTCTCTATCCGCTGTGGGCGTAGGAAGTTTGAGAGGAGCTTTCCCTAGTACGAGAGGACCGGGAAGGACGTACCTCTGGTGTTCCGGTTGTCCCGCCAGGGGCACCGCCGGGTAGCTATGTACGGAACGGATAAGCGCTGAAAGCATCTAAGTGCGAAGCCGGCCTCAAGATGAGACTTCCCATCCGAAAGGAGTAAGGTCGCAGAGAGACTATCTGCTTGATAGGCCGCAAGTGTAAGTCCAGCAATGGATTCAGCTAAGCGGTACTAATCGACCGAGGGCTTGACCATAAAATTCTACTCACTCGAATTCTCTTGTTAACGTGTTCCCCATTTGATAAGTCAGGATTTCGATGCGGGGTGGAGCAGTGGCAGCTCGTCGGGCTCATAACCCGAAGGTCCCAGGTTCGAGTCCTGGCCCCGCTACCAAAATTCCCCCTATTAACAGAGCGTCGGATGCGTGTTTGATGATTTAGATGTACAATTTTCACGCTTGCATGAATTCCTTTGAAGGGAGCCATAAATGCTCACAATAGAAGCTAATGATCTTGTGACGAAGGTGACTGGAGATGCCCCAATGGGAATGTACTTCCGGGAATTCTGGTTGCCCTTTCTTTTTTCGAACGAACTTGAAGTAGACGGACCACCTGAAAGAATTAGATTACTCGGCGAAGATTTAATCGCATTTCGTAATAGCGAAGGTAAGGTGGGTCTTATAGGTGAGCACTGCCCGCATCGTTATGCATCTTTGTTTTTTGGTCGAAACGAAGAAGGAGGTATGGCATGTGTATACCACGGCTGGAAATTTTCTCCCGATGGCACCTGCCTAGATATGCCTTCCGAACCCGAAGCGAGTAATTTTAGAGATAAAGTCAAGCAACCTGCTTATCCTTGTGAAGAACGAGGTGGGGTAGTTTGGGCTTATATGGGCGACCAAAAGGTTTTGCCTGCTTTACCTGATTTAGAATGGATGGATTTGCCCGCAGATCAAATTGTCGCTTCAAAACGAATTCAGTACACTAACTGGCTTCAAGGCTTGGAAGGTGAGATTGACCAATCCCATTTGTCTTTCACTCATAGGCGCCTTAAATATGGTGAAGGATTAAATTTTTCAGGCACTCTTGTTAATCAAATAAGGCAATCAGATAAGCATCCAGTATTTGAAACGATTAACACTGAAGCAGGCGTTTGTATTGGTTCAGGCAGGAAAGCGCCTGATGGCCAAAAGTATTGGCGCATAAGCCAATGGCTTACTCCTTCCCATATTATGACTGGCCCGTATGGTCCTAACCCGATGAGGAATTGGAGAATGTGGGTTCCTGTAGATGACGTAACTGTCCTGATTATGGGTTGCCATTTTCATCCCAATCGCGCGATTGAGGGGTCTGAAAGGGAGAAACTGGTTACAAATGGCCAAGTGTGGAACATTTCACCGCATCTAAGGCTTCATAAGCAAGGACAAGCTTTTGCGAAATGGCACCCTAAACCAGGTCTTGAAAATGATTTCTTTATTGATAGGCAGATACAGAAAACCGAGAGTTATTCTGGGATTGAAGAGTTTTGGGCTCAAGACGCAGCTCCTCAAATTTCAATGGGGCCGATCACGCCAAGGAATTTAGAGCATCTTGGGACATCTGATTTAGGTATCATTGCTATGAGGAAACGGCTTCTTAGCGAACTAAAAGCATTTGAGCAAAATAAAACAGCACCACCCCAAGTAAATCACCCGGAATGGTATAGGGTTCGTTCAGATGCAGCCATTCTCGCAAGCGACGAACCTTGGTATAAGGCAACTGCAGAACGTCGGGTTGCCTATGCTAATTCAAACCCTGATTGCCCATAATTAGGTCTTTAATACACCTTCGGCGAATACCTCGTCGAAGGTGTTCTTTTTAGCCATTATTCCTTGTTCGTGACTTATGCCTATGTACCACTCTAGCATTCTCTTGTTCGCCTCGATGCCATAAACGAAAGGATCTCCCCATTTTTTGAATTGATTTTCTATGTATTCTCGTAGGTAAATCACTGAAAAGCTTCCGCGGTCCCTCAGCAAATCATAATAGGCTTGGGCTTTTGACTGCTCAAAGGCATTATAAATTCGCATAGCTAGATCTGGGTTTTCCCTGTTTAATTTTCCACTCATTACCATCATATGCACGGGGGTAAATATACTTTCATCTCGCCAAAGACGCAGATCTTCATCCATATAATCTGGAAATAGCCTGCGTATGCGATGATCACTTTCCACCCATCCGAAAAGTTCAGGGTCGGAGATATCTCCGAGAAAAGCGTCAATTTCGCCATCGAGCAATCTTTGAAGATGATCTTTTACACTAATTTTGCCATTAGTAACGACCTCCACATTGGCCGACTTATCATAAATGGGGAAATAGTCTTCCGCATCTGTAACTAACCATTTGAAGGTAGATGTATCTACCCCATGCCGGTGTTTTAGAAGTCCTCTACACCAGGTCACGATTGCAGAGCGGAATGATCGAGTTGCAATACGTCGTCCTTCAAGGTCTTTTGGTCCTCCTATGCCTCGATCATTACGTACAACCATGTACCAATGAGCACTTTTTCGTTTAACGAAGATTGGAAGTCCAGTGATATCCCAGCCTTGATCGATAGCCGCTAACCAATAACCCATATTTAGATCACATAGGCCGAAATCTCCTGTTTTCATACGAGAATCCCCGGTAGGCGTCGGGCCTAACTCGTCAAAAGGCTCTAATTCGACTCCTTCGATTTTCACTCTTCCTTCCATCAACGGCCTGACTATTTCATAAGTCATTGAAGCGTACCCAACCGAAATTTCTAGCTTCATTGGATTAGAAGAATTCATTTAAGGCTCCTTATGCCGAACGGATCGTGTCTGAGTGCACCCTATTAGTTAATTGGATTGCTGGTCAAGCCTAGAATGAATCGTCAGGTCATGGAATTTATGAATTGAAATAATTAATTATTAGCAATATTAAAATTAGTAAATTTGGAACAAGGTTGAATTATGACGGAATAGGGCTTAGATAAGTAAATGAAGGACGAAAACGGCAAAAATCAAGGCTTTCTTCGTAGCTGATTTCCTAGTAACAATGATTGCCAAGGAGCTAGGCAGTCAAGTGGCTAAGGCGATATTGGTTGCATATTCTACGATGTAGATATTTTGTGAAATCTTGATATCCGATTTGCTCTCTGTCACTAGTTCAAGGGGGCGAGAGCATTAATTGATAGAAAAAGGCAAAAATGATAGTAATCCGACGATAATTAAAAAATATGCTACGAATTATGGACATTGACACGCTTAGTTTAGATGGCTAGGGTGTGTATATCTCTGCGGCAAGGGGGCAGCTTGCAAGCTATATTGCAGGTCCATATTTAAGCCCTTCCATCGATTCCCGCGGGTCGATTCCCCCAACCAATTTTTTTAGTAATTACGGAATTATTATTGATGTATTTAAACCAAAACCTACGAACCAGAAAGACAGGGAGTAGCTATGGCAATTAAGACGAAAGAAAAACCCCAGGTAAGCGTTCAGGGCCTATGGAAACTATTTGGAGATAACATCCCTAAGGAAATTACTCCTGAATTAGAAGGGCGAAGCAAGGCGGACCTTCGAGAAACTGACGGCGTTGTGCTAGCTCTTAAAGATGTTAGTTTTGACGTGAGCAAAGGTGAAACCTTTGTAGTGATGGGGCTTTCCGGAAGCGGGAAATCTACGCTAGTTCGTACATTAATAAGACTTATTGAGCCTAGCTTTGGGGCCATTGAGTTTGAAGGCGAAGATATTTTGCACTACGGCACGGATGCGCTGATACAGTTTCGGCGCTCTAAAACTGCGATGGTATTCCAGCATTTTGGGCTACTACCACATCGAAACGTTAGAGAAAATGTAGCCTGGGGCCTTGAAGTTCGCGGGATGTCGTCTCAGGAAAGATTGCAAATAGCTGATGAGACACTTGAATTAGTAGGTCTCCAAGGCTGGGGTGAGTATAGACCGTCAATGCTGAGCGGGGGCATGCAGCAACGCGTAGGTTTGGCGAGAGCATTGGCTGCAGATCCTGATGTATTGCTGATGGACGAACCTTTTAGCGGATTAGATCCTCTGATCCGCAGAGATATGCAGAATGAATTGCTGCATCTTCAGGAAAAATTTCGCAAAACAATTATATTTATTACGCATGATATGAACGAAGCGCTCAAGATTGGGGATCGCATAGCTATTATGCGAGATGGTCTAGTGGTGCAGATTGGTACGGGAGATGAGATTTTGAATTCTCCCGCAGATGATTATGTATCGGAATTTACAAGAGACGTCCGAGAGGCAGCCCAGTTGACTATTCCTTCTCCTCAGGAATCTGGAATCCGATAATGAATGATTTAAGGCGAAAATTCCTTAAAGGGAACTTGATATCGGCTTGGATTGTACTTAGCTTGGTGGCAGCTGCATATTTGTTGCGTCGGTTCGGTCAAGACCTTGGGCTTCTGAACAAGAAAATGACATTTCCGTGGGAGTGGAGTAGGCCAATTGAAGATGCAATAGATGGATCAATCAGTTGGATCACAAGGAATGGTGCATTTATATTTGACCCTACATCAGATCTAATTTTAGATTTTCTTCTCAAACTTGAGGCAATTCTTTTATGGATACCTTGGCCTGTAGTAATCATTGCAATTGGTTGGATTTCATGGAAATCGGCGGGTCGAGGAGTGATGATTTTTTCTGCCACTGCTCTTCTCACTTTAGGGATCTTTGATCTTTGGGATAGCACAATGGAAACCATCGCACTAATTACTGTTGCTGTCCTATTATCAATAGTTATAGCTATTCCCACAGGAATCGTTGCTTCAAGGAGTGACAAATTAGACGTGGTGTTGAGGCCTGTTTTGGATGGCATGCAGACTATGCCTAGCTTTGTTTATTTAGTTCCAGCGATTATGTTCTTTGGTATTGGTAATGTTCCTGCCGTGATTGCTACGATTATTTATGCAGTACCTCCCGCTATTCGCTTGACGAATTTAGGTATAAGGCAAGTTTCTGCAGAGACCATAGAAGCGGCTCGTTCATTTGGAACAACCAATAGGCAATTACTGATAAAAGTACAGATTCCAATGGCTGTACCAACTATCATGGCCGGGATTAACCAGACCATCATGATGGCAGTTGCAATGGCTGTAATTGCTTCGTTAGTAGGTGCTGGAGGTCTTGGAGAAGATGTTAATCGGGCTCTTGGAAGGATTGAACCAGGAGAAGCTTTACTTGCGGGCCTTGGAATAGTATTCCTTGCAATTATTGTTGACCGAATTACGCAGTCTGCTGCTAAAAAGCGTCAGGCTGCTCTAGAAGGGCCAAAACTATAGATATGGGCAGCTTCTAGATTCTTAGAATGGAGAAGAGAGGAAGGAGATTTTGGATGAGTAAATTTTGGAGATTGGATAAAGCCGCATTAGTGGTAATGACCGCAATGGCAATGCTATTGGTGGTGATTGGTTGTGGGTCAGACCCGACACCAACACCAAAACCCGCAGCAACTGCTACACCTACACCACTTCCTAAGCCTAAGATTGTTTTGGCAGGGCTGAACTGGACAAGTGCAGCGGTACAAAACGAGATCGCAAAAGCGGTGCTGGCAAGTGGTTATGGATATGAGGTTGATGAAATAGCTGGTGGCACAGTGCCTTTGATGGAGGCTTTGACTAAAGGGGACGTTAACGTCAACTTAGAACTTTGGCTTCCAAATCAACAGGCAGCCTATGCTAAGGCAGAGGCTAAAGGTGTCACTCAAATATTGGGAGATACTATAACGACAGGTGCTTGGCAGAGTTCATTCATCATTCCTAAGTACGTTGCTGATGCGAACCCATGGTTGACATCGGTTGAGGATCTCAAGGACCCAAGAGCCACGGAGCTGTTTGCTACAAAACTGAGCAAAGGTAAAGTTGGAATAGTAACTTGTATTCCTGGTTGGGAGTGTGAACAGGTTAATGCTAAGCAGGTTGCTGGCTATGGCTTAAGTGATTACGTTGAATTGATCAACCCGGGCTCATATGCAGCTCTTAATGGTGAGATTCTAGGTGCTTACGAAAAGAAAGAGGCTATTGTTCACTACTACTGGGGACCAGAAGCGCTCCCTGGTAAGCTAGCAGCGGAATACGGCGGATATGTGTTCTTAGAAGAGCCAGAATATACTGTCGAGTGTTTTGACTACTTAGCAACTGTAGAGAAGCCAGAGGATGCAGAGAAGGCTTGTGCTTACCCATTAGCGAAGGTGCATTCTGTAGTAAATAAAGAACAAATTACTGCGGCTAACGCTCCTGAAGCAGTCGCATTCCTTAAGGCCTACAACTGGACCGGTGAGGAAATTGAAGCAATGCTTGCACATGGTGCTGCAAATGACCTAAAGGCAGATGAAATTGCTAAATGGGTTATGACAAATGACACATTTGCCAAGTGGAAGACTTGGGTAGAACCTGCAATTGCAACGAAAGTATTAGCTGCGTTAGCGGGCTAATTTCTAACAGCAATATTGCTAAAATAAGAGGGGATGTACCAAGCGTACATCCCCTCTTCGTTATGTCTATAAGCAGAAGGCTGTTACGATTAGTAAATGGAAACAAATTTTAAACCACGTATAGGGATTAGCACGTGCTTATTAGGTGAATCTGTTCGTTACAACGGAGGGCATCTAAAAGACGCTTTCCTCACAAATACGGTGAGTAAATACGTTGAATGGGTACCCGTTTGCCCAGAAGCAGAATCTGGAATGGGTATACCTCGAGAACCAGTACGTCTTGTGGAGGAAAACGGAAAAGTAAAGATGAAAGGTGTTAAGTCCAAGCATGACCATTCGGTCACCATGGAGAAATGGACCCAATCGCGTATTGACGAGCTAAAAGATAGTAATCTGCACGGGTACGTGTTTACGAAAGATTCGCCAAGTTGTGGATTGTTTCGGGTAAAAATATACGGAACTAATGATCAAGTCGTTTTGCGAAACGGGCGAGGCAAATTCGCAGATGCCCTTTCCTCAACGTTTGAGAATCTTCCAGTGGAAGAAAATGGGAGACTGAATGACCCGCGCCTTAGGGAAAATTTCATTGAACGCGTATTTGTCTATAAACGATGGACTGAGTTGATCGAAGAGGGTCGCTCACCTAGGAATTTAGTTGACTTCCACAGTCAATTGAAATTGACCCTGATGGCACATTCGGTAGTCCATTACAGAGAAGCAGGGCGTATTGTTGCGCGCGCTGGAATTGACGAATGGAATTCAATAACCAATGAATATGAAAATGTACTTATGTCGGCTATGCAGCGCCTCGCGACAGCAAAGAAACACGCAAATGCATTGCAGCATGCAATGGGCTTTTTAAAACAAGACCTTTCTTCAGATGACAAAATTGAATTAATGGGAATGATTGACCAATATAGAGTTGGCCAGTTGCCAATTATTGTCCCAGTTACTTTACTTCGACATCATATTAATAAAATTGGTGGGCCAAAATGGCTGACCAATCAAACATATCTTGACCCCTACCCATCTGAAATGATGTTAAGGAACCATGTCTAATGCGTGTTCTATTAGTTGGGGGTACAGGATTTATAGGTGCAGCTTTAGCTAATTCTCTGATTGAAGATGGCGATGAAGTGGTTTGCATAACGCGCAATCCCGGTAAAGCAATTCAGAAAATTCCTCAGGTTGAAAATATTCACCACGCAGATGTTGTTTCTGACGTACTTCCGAAGTCTATTTTTTCAAATGTAGATGCAGTTGTTAATTTAGCCGGGAAAAGAATTCCAGGTATTTGGACAAAACGTACAAAAAATTTAATTCTTTCCACTAGGCAGATTGCAACGCAAAATTTAGTTGATGCAATGAGAGATTCAGGGGTTGGGGTTTTAGTTAATGGTAGTGCACTTGGGTATTATGGTGATAGAGGAGACGAAATACTGTCCGAATCTGCAGATGCCGGATCAGGGTTTTTAGCAGATGTCTGTAAGAGCTGGGAGAACTCTGCCCATAAATTTGAAGGACGTTTAGTGCTATTACGCTCCGGGCATGTGCTTGGATTAGGAGGCTTGATGACTCCTATGAAAATCATTGCAAACTTGGGATTATTGGGTAAATTGGGCAATGGAGAGCAATGGTGGCCTTGGATTCACATGGACGACGAGATAGGTATTATCAAACATGCGATTAAGTCTGTGAAAATTACAGGTCCATTAAACGCTTCATCGCCAAATCCTCTTCGCCAAAAAGATTTTATTAAATCTTTGGCAAAAATTATGAAACGCCCGTGTTTTTTCCCTTCAACGTCGATGATGATACGTACTGTTTTAAGTGAATTTTCTACTGAAATACTTAGTAGTAGAAGAATGGTACCTTCTTTGGCAGTATCTTCTGGATATAAATTTTTATATCCAGAGTTTGAGGATGCTATAAGTCAAATAATCGAAATGGGGAGACGTTAGACGGCGCATGCGGATTAATGATAGGGAAATGAAGCCTTTTAAGGTAGTGGCAGATTTTGAACCCCGCGGAGACCAGCCTGCTGCAATTGAGAGACTTGCACAGGGCGCAAGCCAAGGTTTAAAGCATCAGACATTGCTTGGTGTCACAGGTTCAGGCAAAACCTACACGATGGCAAAAGTAGTCGAATCTATCCAGAAACCTACACTAGTGATTGCCCCTAACAAAACGTTGGCAGCTCAGTTGGCTCAAGAATTTCGAGATTTTTTCCCTGAGAACGCTGTTGAGTACTTTGTATCTTATTACGATTATTACCAGCCCGAAGCTTACGTTCCTTCAACTGATACATATATTGAAAAGGATTCAGATGTAAATGACGAAATAGACAAATTGAGGCATGCGGCAACAAGATCTCTAATGACAAGAAGAGATACTCTCATTGTTGCTTCTGTCTCATGTATTTACGGCTTAGGATCTCCTGACGAATATTTTGCTTTCGTTGAGCGGATTGAGAAAGGTGAAAGAAAGAATCGTCAGAAGCTCGCAAGAAGATTGATAGAGATGCAATATGAAAGGAATGATTATGACCTTGCGCGATCTCGCTTTCGCATAAAAGGTGACACATTGGAAATCATGCCTGCATACGAAGATTTAGCAATTAGGATTGAATTTTTTGGAGAAGATGTTGAAAGAATAGTAGAGATAGATCCATTAACGGGTGAGTTGTTAACGGATCGTGATCAAATAGATATATATCCAGCCAAGCATTTTGTTACTTCAAGAGATAAATTAATTGAAGCTATTGCTGAAATAGAGCAGCAGCTTGAAGCTCGGCTTGAATATTTTCGAAGCCACGGACGCGTATTAGAAGCACAACGATTAGAACAACGAACAAGGTATGACTTGGAGATGCTTCAGGAAGCGGGATATTGCTCAGGCGTTGAAAATTATGCTCAACCTCTTGGTCGTCGATTGCCTGGTAGTACTCCCTGGACATTGATGCATTATCTTCCCGATGATTTCTTACTGATTTTGGATGAATCACATATGGCAGTTCCTCAATTACGTGCAATGTTTAAAGGAGAGATGTCTCGCAAGGATTCTTTAATTGATTTTGGATTTCGTTTACCTTCTGCGAGGGATAATCGACCTCTGAATTTTGAAGAATTTGAAGAAGTGGTGAATCAGGCAATATATGTCTCGGCGACGCCCGCATCTTACGAACTGCAGCACAGTGAGCAAGTGGTAGAACAGGTTATAAGACCTACAGGGTTATTAGATCCCATTATTGAGATAAAAAAAACAGAAGGGCAAATAGATGATTTGCTTGGCCAGATTCGTTTACGGGTAGATAAAAAGGAACGATGCTTAGTGACTACGCTCACGAAACGAATGGCCGAAGAACTTACTGATTATCTGAGTGAAATGGACGTTAAGGTTCACTATTTACATTCAGAAATTGATACTTTAAAACGCACTGAATTGCTTAGGGATTTACGGCTAGGCGTATATGACGTGTTAGTGGGCATTAATTTGCTTCGTGAGGGTCTTGATTTGCCTGAAGTTAGCCTGGTGGCGATTCTTGATGCTGATAAAGAAGGATATTTACGATCTGCACCTTCTCTTGTTCAAACAATTGGCAGGGCTGCAAGGCATATTGATGGTCGGGTGATAATGTACGCAGATAAATATACAGAATCTATGCGTGTTGCCTTAGAAGAAACTGATAGGCGGCGCAAAATACAGACGGAGTACAATCAGCTCCACGGGATCATTCCGGAAGGGATCAGTAAAGCAGTTCGGGATATTACAGATTCTTTACGCGAAGTTTTTGATAACCGTGCCACACATGAGGTGCGGAAGAATTTAGGAAAAGATGAGCTCGCAAGGGCTATAAAAGAGCTTGAAATTCAAATGAGAGAATCCGCAAGGCAATTAGAATTTGAAAAAGCGGCGCTACTCAGAGATGAGGTTGTCGATTTAAAGAAATTACTAATAACTCAAGAAATTGTTGGTAATTTTTAATAAAGCAACGATGAGGATTAGAGAGAGATATCGATTGCTATTGGTATTTATAAGCGCCTTTAGTATGAGCCTTTTAATAAGTTGTATGCCAGCCCCAGAATTAAACTCGTCGACACTTCCTGTAGGGTTTGATGACTCAAATACATTTATTCATTCAGCAAATTTAGGATTATACATTGGCAGCGACGCCCCGATTAATTCTTTTCTACAAATTGACGAAGGAATTCCTTTAGAGAGTATGGAATTAAGAGCTAAATTAATCCCTACTGATTTGGCTATACGCTTGAAGCTCCGAGAACTGAAAGAGCAAGAATTTCCAGGACGGGCAGAAGATATATTCGGCAAATTCTATGGAGACTCAATAGTGATAGATAATCAGCATAATCAAATTATGTTGATTAATAATGAATCTCAATGGAGCAGGCAGGCGAGTAAACTTTGGATGACTGCGGTTATGGGGAAAAGCGCGATGGATCCTGAGCTGCGAGAGTTGTTGTCATTCCTACCTCAAAATCCTTCTTCTGAAATTCAGGCAGTTGGCTATGTTCGTAATGTTGATACTTTATATGGTGATGTGTTTAGCCATGTAAGTAATTCTTTAAGGGCAGTTGATGGATTTTTAAACTTTTTGAGATCAAATCTAGTTATTGCTGCAGGGTATGGTGAAATCAATGCAACAGACTGGCAAAAACTTAGAAACAACCAGAACTTTACCGGGATTATTGCTTTAGCTCGTAGCAGTTACCCAGGCTTCCTCTCCGAAATAATTTGCGATCAATTTTTCCAAAACTTTTCTTTTGAGCACTTGAGCACAAATGGGCATAAATGGCATATCCTGGATACACGCGAAGATTCTCACATAATGACTAAGTGCCAAGAAGATTTAATTTACCTAGTACTGACACCTAACCTGGATAAGGCAATGACCTTGGCCAAGGTCATTGACCTCGATAGTTGATTCTCTTAATGAGCTATTTGTAACTAAAACTAACTGAAATACAAAAAATTTTGGTAAAATCATTGAAATGGAGGTCTGCTATGAGTGCTGAAGTAACAGTTGAGGAAGTAACAGAGGCCTTGAAGGACGTATACGACCCTGAAATACCTGTGAATGTAGTAGATTTAGGGTTGATTTATGGAGTTCAAGTAGATGATGACAGTAACGTTCATGTGGATATGACGCTAACTGCCGCTGGTTGTGGCATGGGGCCATTTATTGCACAGCAGGCGGAATGGGCTATCGCAGATCTTGACGGGGTTAGAGACGTGAATGTTGAGATTTCCTTCGATCCTCCTTGGACCCCCGAACGTATAACGGAAGACGGGCGAAAAATGCTCGGGCTTGATGATTAGATTGAACTAATATTTCTATGGGAGCATTGCTCGGGAGGGCTACACGTTCGATGACAATGAGCGAGGAGCAGAGACAGGCACGTCTAGCACAGATTAAGAAACAATGGGAGCAGCGGCGAGCTATAAGCCGTTCTCTTGGCAAGATTAAGACTAAGATAGGTGTTTATAGCGCTAAAGGCGGAGTTGGGAAGACTACAGTGGCTGTTAATTTGGCAGCGTTCTTAGCAAAAAAAGGTTATTCAGTAGGCCTTCTTGATGCAGATATTGATACTCCTAACGCCCCTGAGGTTTTAGGAACGGATAGTTATCCAGAAACAGAGGATGGCCGTATTTCTCCGGCTGTTGCACACGGGGTAAAAACCGTTTCTATGTCGTACTTTCAACAAAATAGAGAAGAGGCCATTATCTGGCGTGGTCCAATGATACATAACGCAATTAATCAGTTCCTCCAAATGACAGATTGGGGTGAAGTTGATTTTTTGATTGTTGATATGCCCCCTGGCACCTCAGATGCTCCTCTAACGGTGATGCAAGTCCTGACAATGCATGGATTTGTTGTTGTGGCGACTCCACAAAATTTGGCAGCGTTAGATGCTAAGAGATCTATCAATATGATAAGGAAGCTTAATGTTGAAGTACTTGGTGTTGTTGAGAATTATACGGGCGAGATCTTTGGTTCTGGGGCTGGGAAGCAATTAGCTAAAGATTTGGAGTTGCCTTTCTTGGGCGAGATACAACTAAGAGCCGTATATAAAGACATGGATATTCCACCAGTATTAGGCGATCAAGAAATAGAGGAGGAATACAACTCAATTTGGAGATCTCTAGAAGAGCAGTTACAAAAACTTGAATTTATGCCAGATCAAATTCAAGAATGATTTATCGATAGCGATCGGGAAGGTAAATTACCTCCCGGGCTTTGCCAGGCTCGCTCGTGGAAGCTACGATGCCTTGTTGTTCTAATTGATCCATTAATCGGGCGGCACGAGGGTAGCCAACCCTAAGCTTACGTTGAATTAGAGATGTAGATAATTGCTTATCATTTGCAGCTAATTTCATTACACGATCGTATAATGAATCGTTCTCATCAAAATCTGGATCACTACTGCTTTCTGCTTGAGCGACTTCTGCTTCCCTAGCGAGTTCTTCTAATGGAATTTCAGGTACGTTTATGTTGGTAGGTTGCTCACGCCAGTGCTCACTCAAAAGCTCAGATTCTTTTTCTGAGATAAAAACACCTTGGATCCTTCGAGCTTTAGGTGAATCAGCAGAAAGAAAAAGCATGTCCCCTCTACCTAATAGTCTCTCTGCTCCTGCTGTATCCAAAATGGTTCTAGAATCAACTTGTGATGCTACTGCGAAAGAAATCCTACTGGGGAAATTAGCCTTGATGAGTCCAGTAACTACATCAACTGAAGGTCGTTGAGTGGCGACAATTAAATGAATTCCCGTTGCTCTACCTAGCTGTGCTAGTCGGCAAATTGATTGCTCGACTTCAAACGAGGCAGTCATCATTAAATCAGCAAGTTCATCTATGCATATAACAAAATAAGGGAGATTTTCTTCCCGCCTTTCACTACTGTTATAAGATTGGATATTTCTTACTCCTGCCTGCTCAAGCAATTTATACCTGCGCAGCATCTCGTGGATTGCTCCTCTCAGGAGTCGAACAACACGATCCGCATCTACTACAACAGGCGTTACTAAGTGAGGAATCCCGTTATACGGAGTTAGTTCTACACGTTTAGGATCAACAAGCAGCATACGAACTTTTTCGGGTGATTGGTGAGTGATAAGCGAAGAGATAATAGTATTTATGCAAACGCTTTTACCGCTACCAGTTGCACCTGCAATTAATAGGTGTGGCATCTTTAGCAAATCAATCGTGATAGGCTCTCCGGCTGATGCAAGTCCAAGGGCAACTGGTAGTGAATCTGAATGGATCTTTTCTTGGTATTCCTTTGATTCCATAACTGTGCGAATTGTTACCAGCGTGGAGTCTTTGTTCGGAACTTCAACCCCTACTACCGATTCACCAGGCACTGGAGCCTCTATTCGCAAGCTAGGCGCAGCAAGAGCTAATGCTAAATCTTTTTCTCTTGCAATAATGCTATCGACTTTTACCCGATTTCGCGCCTGTGCTTTGATATCTTCTTGCAAATTTTGAGAGGGATTTTGGTCTCTGGTATTTCTTGGTTTTCTATTCCAACCTGGTACAAGCCCGAACATCGTGACACTGGGACCAGGTCGGATTTCAGCTACACTAACTTCTACACCATGCTCAGCAAGAGTTTCTTCAATTAAGGCTGCGGTGGATTGATGCGAGCCTGAAACAGATGCAGCAGAAATAGAAGGGGAAAGCAATGAAAGCGGAGGGAGCTTTGTAATAGACGGTTTATGTTTGCGTTTTGCCGTAGTAATTAGCTCTTGGTCTATTCCGAGAGCAGTGGCTTCAGATGCCAATGGGCCAGAGTCCGGAACAGACGAGGCGTATAATTCGTCAATGTCTTCAATCCAGTCTTCCTCTTGTTCAGTTGCTTCCAACATTAAATATTCACGCTTAGGATTGGAAGCGAAATGCTCTTGCATTTGGCGGCCTAAAGGATTACGAGCATTACTGAATTTATTTCGCCCCATTTTGAACGAATGGTTAAAAAGCCTAGATGAGCGCTTTGCAAGACTTAATAAAGTTTTTGTTGAAGTTCTTGGGAATATGAAATATATGCCAGCAATAAGAGGAAGGCTTGTGCGCAGAAGACCTAGGATTCCTTCGCTTCCACGGATATTAATACCTACATTTCCTCCAAGAACATGATTTCCAATAATTGGTAAATCTGCTTGAAAATAAGACATTAAAGAAAATGAGCTGGAAGTTAAAATACCGAAGCCAATGACGTAACGCCATTTTTTAAATATTCCTAGGAAACTATTTGCCAACAACCAAAGAACCCATACAAACCAGATACTTAGAGGTATGATTCCCACCCCGAGGGAAAATAATATTTCTTGTGCTCCAGACTCCAAGGGCTTAATCAGCCAGCTTGGCTGGAGAATATATATGGACGTTAGAGCCAGCCCTGCTACAAAAGCAAAGGTAAGCCCATATCGTGTTGTCACCAGCCATTTAAATATTTTCACGTATAAACGATATCTTAAATTGAGCTAAATTTAATAGGGTTTGAACTCTTGTTTTAGAAGGCTGTTAATGCTTAATTAAGGTAGTGACTATCATCGGGCGTTTTTTTGTTTCTTTGCTAAAGAAAGGCTTCAGTACTTCAGCAAAGATACGGTTGAGGCTTGCTTCGTCATGGTCTTCCAAATTGACGGATTTTATAGATTCAATGAGAAGATCCTTCGCGGTTTCTATTACTTTATTACTACCGTCGTCTATGTCAACAAAACCTTTGGAAACTATTTCGATACCTGGGGCGAAGCTATTTTCTGCGAAGGAAGTTACTACTACTAGGACAATCCCATTTCTTCCTAAAGTGCGCCTGTTTTGAATGATATTTGCGGGCAGATCCCACATTTGAAGGCCGTCAATCACGATATCGCCAGCGGGGATTTTTTCGAGTAATTTTGCACTATTAGCATCAATCCCGAGTACATCTCCATCTTGAAGGACAAAAATATTTTGTTGAATTACGCCTACTTCTTTTGCGAGTTCACTGTGTGCTACTAGCATCCTATATTCCCCATGTATTGGGATGAAATATTTAGGAGTAAGAAGCCTTAGCATCAGTTTTAGTTCTTCTTGGCTTGCATGTCCAGGAACATGAACTCCCGGTATATTTCTGCGTGTAATGACTTTTGCGCCTTGCTTAGTAAGGCCATCAATTACTGATGCAACGGCTACTTCATTTCCAGGTATAGGTGATGCAGAAATAATAACTGTGTCTCCTTCAGAAATGGAGATCTCCCGATGGCGCCGGTTTGCGATTCTAGTCAAAACGGACATTGGCTCTCCTTGGGCACCAGTCAACACAATTAATTGAGATTCATTTTGAAGAGAATTCAGTTGTTCTAATGGAATGATGGTTTGTGAATGAGCCTTCAGGTAACCTCTTTCAAGAGACATTGTCATATTGTTAACCATTGAACGGCCTAACAAAGACACTTTGCGGTTGTGCCTTATTGCAACGTCGACGACTTGCTGAACCCGAGCTATCAATGATGCAAAAGTGGCGACCAAAACTCTTCCTGTAGCTTTTCCGATAACCCAATCGAGCGTTTCTGTTACGGTTTTTTCTGATGGCGTGTAGCCAGGAACCTCAGCATATGTTGAATCAGAAAGTAGGAGTAATACGCCCTCTTTTCCTATTTCTCCCAATCGTTGGAGATCGGCGGCTCTGTTATCAATAGGCGTATGATCGATTTTGAAGTCTCCAGTATGAACGATTGTTCCTAAGGGGGTTTTGATGATCACGCCACAAGCATCCGGGATGCTATGGCTCACTTGAAAGTATTCTATGGACAATTTACCTAGCTTTATACGCTCACCTGTCTTGATCTCTTTGATTACAGATTTACTGATACTAGGGTGTTCATTTAACTTCGTTTTAATGAGGTCGCATGCAAGGGGTGGGCCATACACGGGAGCATTAATTTTCCGTAATAGGTAAGGTAGTCCACCGATATGATCCTCGTGTCCATGGGTAATTAAAATACCTTTTATACGAGCTTTATTCTCCTCAAGATAATTTGTATTGGGAAGAAGAAGATCTACACCAGGCATGTTGTCTTTAGGAAACATGAGGCCAGCATCCACGACTACAATATCTTTATCGTAGTCAATGCATAGCATGTTCTTTCCAATTTCTCCAAGCCCTCCTAAAGGGATGATTTTTATTTCTTTAGACATCAGAGCATTCTCATTTGACTAGGAGTTTTGTCGGATGAAGGATAAGGGTCTTTAGATACCTCGGGTGTTGATCTAGTCGTTGGACGATTATTAAAACTTAGAGTAACTAGTAGCTCTCCGAGCTTTAGGAAATCAGCTTGGATTGCTTCTCTTAATTTTCCGTTATGCAAGGCCGCTGCGGGATGATACAGAGGAAATAAAGTTAAATTTCCTATCTGCCGTGGCTGAGCACGAATTTTACTAATGGGTTCATTCGGGAACCAATGAGAAGCAGCATGGCGCCCCAACGGGACAATTACGTATGGGTTAAGCATATTTATCTGCCGGTCTAAATAGCTAGAACATGCTTCTTTCTCATCTGGAAACGGATCACGATTGTTTGGAGGTCTGCACTTGACTATGTTGGTGATAAAAACAGCACTTCGGTCAAGTTGAATTAACTTAAGCATTCTATCCAATATCTGCCCTGCAGCACCAACAAAAGGAATTCCTTGCCGATCTTCATTGGCACCTGGAGCTTCGCCTACAAATAAAATCTTTGCATCTACGGATCCATGGCCTGGGACGGCTAAAGTACGCGTTTTTGCGAGTGCACAAAGCTGGCAGGCTCGTATTTCATCTGAACATGTATTGATATCAGACATTTGTTCAGAAATTAATCAGACACCCCTTGTGCCTTTATAAAGTCCACTGCATCTTGAATAGTTCGAATTTTTTCAGCATCTTCATCCGATATTTTTACTTGCTTATCATCTGTAGAGAATTCTTCCTCGAATCCCATTATTAATTCGACTAGATCTAATGAGTCCGCATTAAGATCATCAACAAAGGATGCCTCTGGCTGCACGGTATCGCCGTCAGATCCTAACCTATCAACAACAACATCCTTTACTCGATCAAAAACTGTAGCCATATATTAATCCTCGCTTACCTTATTACGTATATTACCTAAGTTAATATCATTTCAAAACTTTATTATGCCTTAAGTTAGTAATGATTTCATTTGAGCTATCTAACAAAGAACCAAGCACTCCGTTAACAAATTTCCCTGAATTTTCACTCCCGAAATCCTTTGCAATTTCAATAGCTTCATTGATAACTACTTTGATCGGGATTGTCGAGCCCTGTTGCAGTTCAAATATGGCCATTCGTAGAACATTCCTATCAATTGCTGAGATTTGACTTATAGGCCATGTAGGAGCTAGCGACTGGATTATTTCGTCAAGGGATGTTTTTTGATTAAGTACACCTTCGATTTTTTCCCTAGCTAATGCATTAATTTTGGAAGAAGTTTTCCCTTTTGGAGAATGAGACTCCAGGGCAAAAGCCCAATCGTGCATTGTTAAATCACATTCATATAGAACTTTTAGGGCGAGTAACCGCACTTTTCGCTGTGGGGTTTTTTTAATCGGGGTTTTTGTAGGCTGAATCACAGGTCTATTCCAGTATCTAAATATTCAAGGTAGATCATCTAGCACGGCGTAACTCGCCATTGATATGGCACGAGCTTCTGGTGCAATTCTTTTCGCCAATCCACTTAATACGCCACCAGGCCCAAATTCAATGTAGGTGCTTACTTTTTCATTAATCAATGTGTGCATGGATTGGAGCCAATAGACGCACCCGCATAACTGTTGCTTTAATTCTGCGCGTATTTGTTCAGGCTCTGTAATGGGATCGCCTGTCGTATTTGCGATTATTGGAGAGATCGGGGTATTTATACGAATTCTTTCCAGTTCTATTTCCATTGGTTCTTGCGCTGGGCGCATTACTTCAGTATGGAACGCTCCTGCAACGTCTAAATTTATGGCCCGCCTTGCGCCTAAGGATTTTGCTCTTTCAATAGCTTGCTCTAATCCATCTAGTGGTCCGCCAATTACGATCTGTTGCGCAGAATTGACGTTTGCTACTTGTGCAGTTGTTCCTAGGCAAGCCTCAAGTGAACCTTCGTAATCTAAACCTATGAGGGCTGCCATAGAGCTTGGTTGAGCTTCGCAAGCTAATTGCATTAACATTCCACGTTTTCTTACCAGTTGCAAACCGTCAGCAAAGGATAGTGCATTGGATGCAACCAATGCAGTGTATTCACCAACACTATGGCCTGCATAATAATTAGCAGTGGCTAGGTCTTTAACTTCCTGAGCTGCACGCAGCATTGCAATACTTACGCAAAGTATTGCAGGTTGTGCATTTTCAGAACGTGTTAACTCGGCGGAAGGACCTTGAAAAATAAGCTTAGATAATGAGGTCTTTAATACGGAGTCTGCCTCTTCAAAGACAAGTTTTGCAGCATTAGAATTAGCAAAAAGATCACTACCCATACCTACCGCTTGAGAACCTTGTCCAGGGAAAAGGAAAGATGTTGTCATAAATGCGCTATTGAAGCTCAGCTTCTACTTTCAGGATATCCCTACCTCGGTAGTACCCGCACGATGGGCATGCATGATGCGGCTTCATAGGTTGATGACAACGCTGGCATTCGACTAAGCTTCCAAGCTTGATATTTTGATGCGCCCTATTTGTCCCTACTCTGGATTTGGATCTTTTGCGTTTAGGTAATGGTGCCATTAGTATTCAGTAACTCCCGTAGTTTTGCCCAGCGTTGGTCTTGGTATGGTTCGCAAGAACAGCTTGATACATTTAAATCTATTCCACATTCAGTACATATCCCTTTACAGTCTACTCTACATAAGGGCGCAATTGGCATTGTAGACAATCGGTATTGACGTAATGCCTCACTCAAATCTAATACATGGTGCGCGTCGATACTGTAAGTATCCTGGTTGATTTCGGTGTCAGCATATCGCAACTTGGCGCCAGAATTTATATCGACACTTGGTAAAAACTCGTCATCGATAGCGATCTTGTTTAATGAAGAGTAATGAACTAAGCATCGACTACATTCTAGAGATATATATATTTCTACTATTCCTGATACCCAGACACCTCGGTCGGTTCGAGTCAGTAGTACTTCGCCATCGATTTTTGATGCGCTATCTTCGTCCTCAAGATCGAGGATAGCTTGATCTAATCCGAATTTTTTGACAGAGCCAACATTAGTTTTAAGCAGCTGCGAAACATTAATTTGGAAGTCTAATTCCATATTGCACCTTGAACAACCAAGGGATTATACCTCAATTTTCAGTCTATAGAAATTATGTATGATCTGGTATATGAACTTTACTTCCGGTAATTTCTGCCACTCTAGCAATTATTTCCTCCGAACGAGAACCTGGGCTAAATATAGCGGCAACTCCCATCTCAAGTAGCATAGTGCGATCGTGAGAGGGAATGATTCCTCCTGCTATTACAGGGACGTGTTCTAAGCCGAGAGATTGAAGGCAGTTGATTACCTCAGGTATCAATTCCATATGAGCGCCAGACAATATACTTATACCCACCACGTCCACTTGCTTATCCTTTGCAAGTTGAGCGATTTCAATCGGTGTTTTCCTTATGCCGGTGAAAAATACCTCAAAGCCAGCATCTTCCAGTAGTCGCACGACCATCTTTGCACCTCTGTCGTGCCCATCCAGTCCTGGCTTTCCTATTAGGATTTTGCTTGGTTCATTCATTGTGGGATTGGTTAAATGGTGTTACCAGTTCGATTAATATTCCGTGAGTATCAGTAGGATTTGTAAACGCTATTCGACCAGTGAATCCTTCTCTAGGGCCGGTGATAATTGAAATACCTAATTTTTGTAGCTCCGAAACCTTTGTGTCTACGTTGCCGACAGTAAATGCCATATGGTGGATTCCTTCTCCATGGGTTTCTAAAAATTTGGCAATTACCGATGTTGCATTAAGTGGCTCCAACAACTCTATGTGAGTTTCTCCTTGTTCGATGAATGCTCCTCGTACTGCATGCTCATGATTGACTAAGATTGAAGCTTCAGGGGAGTCAAAAAGTTCGTAAAATTGCTCGAGTGATTTTTCTATATTCATTACGGCAATCCCAATATGGTTTAATTCCCCTACGCGTGTATCACTACTTGATAAAGTCATTATGGTTTTCCCTGGTTGTAGAATTTAATCGACGGCATATTCTTTCAATAAGCTACGTGCTATTACAATTCGTTGAATCTCAGATGTCCCTTCGTAGATCTCACTTATCCTTTGGTCACGATACATTCTTTCGATAGGGTTTTCTTTGAAAAACCCATAGCCTCCGAAGATTTGTAAAGCTTTATCCACGCAGTAATGAGCGGCTTCAGAAGCATAAACCTTTGCCATTGCTGATTCTCGGTTGTGCGAAAGGCCGTTATCTTTAAGCTGAGCTGCTCTTCGAGTTAGTAGCCTAGCCGCTTCAATTTGTGTATGCATGTCGGCAAGCATAAATTGAAGCGCTTGACGCTCTTTAAGTTTTTCCCCAAAGGTTTCTCTTTGTTGGGTGTATTTTATGGCGGCTTCAAACGCTCCTTGTGCTATACCAACTGATTGACTGGAAAGTGATATGCGGGAGGAATCTAGCACGGTCATCGCAATTTTGAACCCTTCCCCCTCTTCGCCGAGCCTATTTGAAAGAGGAACCTCCACGTTATTAAAGTTAATTTCAGCTGTACCCGAGCCTCTAATTCCCAGTTTTCCGTGCATGGGCTTCATGGTAATTCCGTTCGCATTTGAATCGACTACAAATGCTGTGGTTCCTTTGTGACCAGCGGCTCTATCAGTGGCAACAAAAATTACTATTACTCCTGATTCTTCTGCGTTGGTAATGAAAATTTTAGAACCGTTCAGGATATAGCTATCAGCATCTTGCCGTACTGCAGTAGTTTGCATATCTGCTGCGTCACTTCCTGAACTAGGCTCACTTAATGCCCATGCCACTATGCTATTCCCAGCGTTTGCTTCAGGTAAGAATCTTGAAGACTGTTCGGCATTGGCGAATTTGTCGATAGTGGAAACACCTAAAGATAAGTGAGCTAAAAGAGTTGTACTTGTTGACATGCATACGCGTGCGATTTCTTCACTGGCAATTGCAAGCTCAGCGTAGGGAGCGCCTGAACCTCCATACTCGGGACGAGAGGTCATGCCCATGAGTCCCATTTTTTTCATGGCTTCAACGCTTGCCCAGGGGAATTCTTCGTTCTCGTCCCATCGTGCCGCGTTTGGAGCAATCTCGCTGTCTGCGAATTCCCTCATGCTTTTTGAAAGTAATTTTTCGTCTTCGCTGTATAACGCTTCCATAATTTCCTTTTGTACCCCAGAGTCACTGTTTATAGTACATAATTGAATTATACCAATTGGACGAAAGGGTCAACTTAATTATGGCAGGAACGTTATTCATTGTCGCAACTCCAATTGGCAACTTGGAAGATATTACTTTTCGTGCTGTAAGGGTTTTGGGAGAAGTCGAGTTAATTGCCGCGGAAGACACACGAAGGACAAGAAAATTACTTAATCACCTAACTCTCAAAAAAAAGGTTATTAGTTTTAATGAGCATAACTCGGGTGACAGAGTAAAAAATATAGTAGAGAAATTAAGCACTATTGATATTGCGCTTGTTACAGACGCAGGGACACCTTGCATCAGTGATCCGGGAGCGTCATTGGTTGCAGAATGCTATGCCCAAGGGATTAAAGTCGTAAGTGTGCCCGGTGCTTCTTCCCTCACAGCCTCAATGGCAGTGTCCGGTTTTACAGCAAATGAATTCCTTTTCCTTGGCTTTTTAGCTCGTACTACCAATGTTCGTAAAGAAATTCTAGAGCGACATAAAACATATAGTAAACCCATAGTGATATTTGAAGCTCCTCATCGCATTCAATCTTTGCTAGCGGTAATTTTGGAAACTTTCGGAAACCGAGAATTAGCAATTTGCCGTGAGTTGACTAAATTGCACGAGGAGATTTTCAGAGGAACTGTCAAAGAGGCTTCTGAATTTTTTGAAAACCCTCGTGGAGAGTTCGTATTAGTAATACTAGGTAATAGCGAAGGTTCCATAGAAAAACCCCCTGATATAGAGGTTGTGAAAAAATCTATGGAGAAAGCCAAAATACAAGGATTTAGTCGTAGAGATGCTGCGAAAAAAGTGTCTAAAGAGCTTGGAGTTTCGCGACGCTCTGCTTACAGATTTTGGGAAACAGAGTAGGCCAGTGACTGCTAATTGTTCAGGATCCTGTTAGAATTAAGTATCCATGTCGCAAAGAATTTTGATTGGAGTAGCTTGGCCCTATGCTAATGGGCCTGCACATTTAGGGCACTTAGCAGGAGCCTATCTTCCGGCTGATGTTTTTGCCCGGTTTAATCGAATGATCGGTAATGAGGTACTTATGGTTTCGGGAAGCGATTGCCATGGAGCTCCTATTACTATGAGAGCAGACACTGAAGGCCTCAAGCCCAAGGATATTGTTGACAGGTACCATAAATCCTTCTTGGATACTTGGGACCGACTTGGCGTTTCGTTTGATTTGTTTACAACAACAATGACGGAAACTCACCGACGAATCACTCATGAAATTTGGGCTTCATTATGGGAAAAAGGATTTTTGTATGAAGCGTCGATGAAAGTAGCTTACTCTCCTTCATTTGATAGATTCTTGCCGGATCGGTATGTTCGAGGCACATGCCCCCATTGCGAATTTATTGATGCTAGAGGTGATCAGTGTGACAATTGTGGAGCAATATTGGATCCAATTGATCTTCACGACATAGCTTACGTGCTTGATGGGGTTCGCCATCAAGTCGAGATCAGGGATTCAAACCACATTTTCCTAAAGCTTAGTGCTTTCCAGGATCAATTACTTTCTTGGATTGAACCGAAAGAATATTGGCGCCCAAACGTTCGTAATTTTTCTAAAGGAATTCTCAGTGAAGGCCTTAAAGATCGTGCTGTTACCAGAAATCTAGATTGGGGTATATCAGTTCCTGTATCTGGTTATGAAGACAGAAGGATTTATGTTTGGTTTGAAGCTGTTATTGGGTACCTTTCGGCAAGCGTGGAATGGGCTGAGCTTTCAGGAGACACAGAAGCTTGGCGACCATTTTGGCAGGACTCTTCCACTAAAGCCTATTACTTCGTTGGAAAGGACAATATCCCATTTCATACTATTATTTGGCCTGCGATGCTAATGGGGAATGGTAACTATATTTTACCGTACGACGTACCAGCTAATGAATTTTTGAACCTTGAGGGACGTCAGCTTTCAACAAGCCGTAACTGGGCAGTTTGGGCTCCTGAGTACCTAGATAGGTTTGATCCTGACCCTTTGCGGTACCATTTAATTTCTAATCTTCCGGAGACAGGTGATTCAGATTTCTCATGGGCTGATTATGTTCGAAGCAATAATGACGAACTGGTAGCCACGTTTGGTAACTTGGTCCATAGGACGCTTACTCAGATATATCGCAATTTTGAAGGTAGAATTCCTACTCCTAATGCTTTGGACAAGGTGGACCAAGATTTAATAGATAAGTGCGAAGAAATTATGGATAAAGTCGCTTCTAGCTTGGGTCGAGTCAGGCTAAGGGAAGCATTAAGTACTGCGATGTTGCTTAGCCGTGAGGCCAATAGATACCTTGATCAGCGTGCTCCGTGGAAGCAAATTAAAGAAGATCCTGCATTGGCAGGGACAACATTGTACACAGCAGTTTGTGTACTTATGGTACTTCGTATAGTTATGTATCCATTTATACCGTTTAGCTCACAAAAGCTTCATGAATTGCTTGGGCAAACTGGCGAGATTCAGAATTTAGGTTGGGCAATAGAAAAACCTTTGCCGGGTACTAACATTCTTCCTCCGACACCGCTCTTCACTAAGTTAGAAGATTCAATCATTGATGAAATGGTTTCAAAACTAGGATGAATAGTTGAGGAATTGACTGTGCCTAATTCGATTAATACCGGTGAGTTGGATGAGATTAGTAATTACATTTCTGAGCCTGTAATTACAGAGTTAGAGAGTGTCGTATCCAATTTACAAGATCTAGCGGTATCTTCAGGGTTTTCAAATGATGTAGTTTCACATGCGGTTATAAGCGGCGGTAAAAAGCTTAGACCAATCATTACTCTTTTGTCAGGGGCCGCCTGCTTAAAGATTAATGAGTATGTTATTACGATGGCTACTGCGGTGGAATTGTTACATATAGCCACTTTGATTCACGACGATACGGTAGATAAGGCGGGATTACGAAGGGGACGTTCAACTGCAAGCAGCATATTTGGAGATGATATTGCAGTTCTCTTAGGGGATTATATTTTTGCTACATCAGCAATGTTTGTATGCGATACAAAGAATATACGAGTAATCCGAAGATTTTCTGAGACAATTATGGAGCTAGCTCGTGGAGAATTAGCTGAACGTTTTTCTGTATATGATTGGACGCAAGATATAGCAAAATATGAACAACGTGTCTATGACAAAACTGCCTCATTAATATGTACAGCAGCTGAATCAGGGGCAATTTTGAGTGGCTCAGAACCTTCATACGCAGAAAACCTGAAGCAGTACGGAATTAACTTGGGGATTGCTTTTCAGATAATCGACGACATTTTAGATTTCACTAGTACCGAAGAAGAACTTGGTAAGCCTGTGGGGAATGATTTGATTCAAGGAACCATTACCTTGCCTGCACTAATTTACGCTAAAAGTTACCCAGAAGATCCCGTTTTGTTAAGGCTTAAAGCAGGCAGTAGAGAAGAAATTGACCTACGAGAGTTAGTGGATAGAATCAAAGATTCGTCTGCTCTTACAGAATCTTTTGATGTTGTGGATAACTATTGTGAACTTGCGAAGCTGAACCTAGAGGTGCTTCCATACTCAAGACCAAAATCTTCATTAGAGAAATTAATTGAATATGTAAGAGTTCGGAAAAGCTAAATGGCGGTTGCTGCAGCGTGCTGTTCGTCAGCGTGGTATGAAGAACGTACAAGTGGTCCGGCTGCAACACTGTCAAAACCTAAACTGTAGGCATCTTGTTCCAGTTCTGTAAATTCAGAAGGTGTATAGAATCGGTCCATCTCGATATGCTTTTGTGAAGGCCTCAAATATTGCCCTATTGTAAGCAATTTGACTCCAACATTGCGCAAATCTTTGAATGTTTCGTGAAGTTCATCCGCTGTTTCTCCTAGCCCAACCATAAGCCCACTTTTAGTAGGAATATCAGGCGCATAGCGCTGAGCCTCCTCTAGAATAGAGAGGGATAAGTCATAATCACCTTTGCTTCTGACTGATTTGAATATTCGGCGTACAGATTCCAGGTTGTGGTTAAAGACGGCAGGTTGTGCATGCAATACCGTATGCAAAGCCGACAGATTCCCTGCAAAATCAGGAGTTAGAATTTCAACTTTGCAGTTAGGGGAACTGCGATTTATTTGATTTAAGCATTCTGCAAAAATGGAGGCACCTCCATCAGGCAAATCATCACGGTTAACTGATGTGATGACGCAGTAATTGAGGTCTAATGTCTGCACTGTTTTTGCTAATCGTAGAGGCTCTTGCAAATCAAGAGTCTGAGGTTTTCCACTAGTTACGTCGCAATATCTACACGCACGTGTGCATATGTCTCCAAGTATCATGAATGTAGCGGATTTTCGTTCCCAGCATTCTCCGATATTTGGGCAACTAGCCTCCTCACACACAGTGTGAAGATCTGCAGATCGCAAAAGTTTACGCATGCCCAAATAATTTTCCCCACCAACCCATCGTACTTTTAGCCATTCAGGCAATCTTTTCTTAGGGTTAGGTGTAGTCACAATTATTCCTTGTATATGCACATTCTGCTATCTCATCATCTACTAGACTCAGATGTAGTACAAGTTTTTACTACTTTGTAGATAGCGTTATTGCCTGCCTTAAATTGCTTACAGGCAGTATTTCAATAGGGGGTTTTAGTTTAAATTTAGATTGATTGAAATGAGGTACGATTACTTTAGTGTACCCTTGCCTATAGGCTTCATTGATTCGAGTTTCAAGGTTTGAAGCACTTCTGGTTTCTCCGTTGAGTCCTATTTCTCCAATAATCACACTTGATGGGTCTACGAGCTTGTCTAAATAGCTGGAGGCTATGGCCACTGCAATAGGTAAATCTACAGCGGTTTCTGAAATACGTAATCCACCAGGGACATTGACCATTAAATCTTGGTTCCCAAGTTGTACATTAGCGTGTCGCGATAATACCGCGGATATCATCATACTGCGATTAAAATCCACCCCGGTTATGGTCCTTCTAGGAGGGTTAAAAGTTGAAGGGTTTGTCAAAGCTTGTATTTCACAGAGGATGGGGCGAGATCCTTCAAGCGCAACTGCAATACATGATCCAGGAGAAGAAGTATCGCGTTCACTAATTAAAGCTGCAGAAGGATCCGTTAGTTGCTCCAGTCCGGTGCCTGTCATCTCAAATAATGCGACATCATTGGTGGACCCAAATCGATTTTTTGAATTTCGGATCATACGTAAATTACCGAAAGAGTCTCCCTCCAATGAAAGAACTACATCTACCATGTGTTCAAGTACTTTAGGTCCTGCTATAGCCCCTTCTTTAGTGACATGACCAGTAAAAAAAGTGGGACTTCCTGATGATTTAGCCCAATTCACGAAAATTTGAGCACATTCGCGTATTTGCACGATGCTTCCAGCAGTAGAGCTTGAGGTGGAAGATGTTAATGTTTGTATCGAATCGATGATTAGAATATCAGGAGATAAGGCTGAAAGATGAGGACCAATAGTTTCGGTATCGGTTTCAGACAAGAAATAAATTTTTGAAGTGTCTACTCCTAGTCGCTCTCCTCTAATCCGAACCTGTGTTCCAGATTCTTCACCAGAAAGGTACAGTACTTTTTTCCCTTGCTGGGTTAAAGAGTTTGCAACTTGCAGTAGGATTGTGGACTTTCCTATTCCGGGATCGCCTGCTAAAAGAAGCACCGATCCTGCTACTAATCCTCCGCCTAGAACACGATCAAACTCACTTAACCCGGAACTAATTCGGGAGCCATCTGAAATGGGTTGTTCATCGAGTGTACTTACTTGTGATTCCGTATTAACCGGAATCCTATATTGTTTGGAGGCAGATGGACTTTCTTCTTTAAATTCAATTAAAGTCCCCCAGCTATGGCATGAGGGGCAGCGGCCATTCCATTTAGGAGACGAATGACCACAATCCTGGCAAAGAAAATGAGTTTTTTGGGTAGGCCGTAACATAGGACCTCATACTGCAGCATATGTTGCTTTGGCGCAAGGCGAGAGTGTCTAGTGCCTTACAAAATAACAATTATTTAGTTGTTATCAGTGGAATTACTATGCAGTAGTAGGGGCTGGCTCAGTTTGGACTTCATGTTTTATTAACAAAGAATCAAGCGCAGGGTCTTCGTTAACATCTACAATAACTGTTTGACCTGGCTGGAATTTTCCGCTGAGGACATCTTCAGATAGTGGGTCTTCAATTTTCTGTTCAATTAAGCGTCGCAAAGGCCTGGCTCCAAATGTTGGGTCATATCCCTTTTCTCCTAGCCATGCTTTTGCAGCTTCTGTTACATCTAAGCTAAGACCTTTTTCAAGCATCGGCTTTCGGACGTCATTCAACATGAGGTCTACGATACTCACGATGTGCTCTTGGGTTAAGGCGTGAAACACGATTTGCCCGTCTATTCTATTAAGGAATTCGGGGCGGAAAAAGCGTTTAACCTCTTCTTCAACTTTTGATTTCATTTTATCGTAGGCGTTGGCTTCCATCTTTGATTGCTCTAGAGTAGCGAAGCCTAATGAAGTATCACGCTTGATTAAATCTGACCCAATGTTCGATGTCATCACAATTATAGTGTTCCTGAAATCTACTTTGCGGCCCTTTGCATCAGTTAAGTGCCCATCGTCAAATATTTGAAGCAGGAGATTGAATACTTCGGGGTGAGCTTTTTCAATTTCATCTAATAGAATGCACGTGTAGCTGCGTCGGCGAACAGCATCGGTTAGCTGCCCTCCTTCTTCGTAGCCTACATACCCAGGAGGTGCACCAATAAGTCTAGCTACGGTGTGACGTTCCATAAATTCAGACATATCTAATCGAATGATAGATTCGTCAGATCCAAACATGAACTCAGAAAGTGCACGCGCAAGCTCAGTCTTACCAACTCCAGTTGGTCCTAAGAACATAAAACTACCGATTGGTCGACGAGGGTCTTTTAATCCTGCCCGTGCGCGACGAACTGCTTTCGCTATCGAAAGAACAGCTTCATCTTGACCAATTATTCGATGGTGTATGTGCTCTTCCATTTTAAGTAATCGTTCCGTCTCTTCAACAGCCATACGTGTAACCGGTATTCCAGTCCACATACTTACTACTTCTGCTATTTCCTCACTTGTTACTGAATCTTTTTCTTCATCAGCGTTTGCCTGCCACTCCTCTTGTAATTGCTGTAGTTTTTCAGCAAGTTTCAATTCACGGTCTCGGAGCTCTGCAGCATATTCATATTGCTGTTGAGAGATTGCTTCATCTTTCTCACGACGGACTGTTTCCAAAACTTTTTTGGATTCTTTTACAGATAGTGGAGTGCCGCTTGATCGAATTCTGACCTTTGAGCCAGCTTCATCCATTAGATCAATTGCTTTATCTGGTAGGTAGCGATCCGCTATAAAACGCGAAGCCAAAGTAGCAGCAGCTTGTAGTGCTTCGTCTTCGATAGTAACGCCATGATGCTCTTCGAATTTAGCTTTTATCCCTCTAAGAATTTCGACAGTTTCTTCAGTAGAAGGTTCCTCTACATTTACTGGCTGGAAACGACGCTCTAAAGCAGGGTCTCGTTCCACATATTTACGATAGTCGTCTAGGGTGGTTGCCCCTATGCATTGCAACTCTCCACGAGCAAGCGAAGGTTTTAAAATATTAGCGGCATCGACTGCACCCTCAGCGGCACCTGCTCCGACCATGGTGTGCATTTCGTCAATGAATAAAATACAGTTACCAGCGGCTTTAATTTCTTCCACTACTTTTTTTAGCCGCTCTTCAAATTCACCGCGGTATTTAGTGCCTGCAACAAGCGCCCCCATGTCCAGAGTAACAACCCTGCGGTTTGCTAGATTCTCAGGAACATCACCTGAGGTGACTTGCTGTGCCAGTGCTTCGACAATTGCAGTTTTTCCCACGCCAGGGGGACCGATAAGAACAGGATTATTTTTTGTACGCCTGCTCAAAATTTGTAATACACGGGCGATTTCTTTACTGCGTCCTATTACAGGGTCTAATTTGTCAGCGCGGGCTGAGCTAGTCAAATCAATTCCTAGTTGATCAAGCGTGGGAGTTCTGGTACTGCTCCGACTTTGTGATTTACCTTGCGACACGCTTTGATTGAGGATACGAGTAGTTTCAGCTCGTACTTTATCGAGTGATACCCCGAGGCTTTCAAGCACTCCAGCGGCAACTCCTTCGCCTTCTCGCATAATACCAATTAGAAGGTGTTCTGTACCTATGTAGTGGTGGCTTAACCTGCGTGCTTCATCAACAGCAAGTTCAATAACTTTTTTAGCTCGAGGGGTTAGGCCAATGTCTCCAGGGGAAGGTCGCTCCCCTCGGCCGATAATGAATTCGACCGCTGATCTAACTTTTGAAAGCTCAACGTTCAAACTACTTAAAACGCGTGCGGCAACTCCGTCAGTTTCTCTGACCAAGCCTAGAAGAATATGTTCAGTACCAATGTAGTTATGATTGAAACGCTGAGCCTCTTCTTGGGCGAGCGAAAGAACTCTTCTTGCACGTTCTGAAAATTTTTCAAATCTGCTTGACATGGAGTCTCCTCTACATATCTAAACACAATAACCGAGATAAGGCGATACCTCAATCAACAGGATCAAAATATTCGGTTGGCCAATCCTCATCTTCAGCAGCTTGTTTTAGGCTGAGCCCTAGCCTGCGGCGAACCGGGTCTAGGCTGATGATTTTCAATTCAAGTGTATCCCCAATGGTCACAATATCTTTAGGGTGATTGATGTGTTTTTCAGTCAATTCTGAGATATGAATTAGTCCTTCAATCCCTTCACCAACCTTGGCAAAAGCACCAAATTCCGACAGCTTAGTTATTTGGCCAGATATAAGTTGGCCTACTGAATATTTGTCGGACGCATCCGACCATGGAGTAGGAGTAAGCCTTCGCATGCTTAGGCCTATTCGCTTTGATTCATTATCTATGCTGATGACTTCAACATTAACGGTTTGCCCGACATTGATGAAATCGTCAATTTTTTTAACGGGATTCCAAGATAATTCTGTCAAATGGACAAGTCCATCTACTCCGCCAATGTCGACAAATGCTCCGAATTTTGATATGCCCGTTACCGTACCTTCGCGGCGGTCTCCTATCACTAGTCCTTGGAGAAGCTCACCCTTTAATATATTTTTTTCTTCTTGAGTTGCATTACGTTCTGAGAAGACTGCTTTGTTTTTCTTGCGGTTTACTTCAATAGCTTTCATTGTGACTGTGCTGCCTAGTTTTCTCGTGAGCGCAACTTCTTGATCGTAGCCGGGCTCAAGAACTACATGGGAAAGCGGGATAAAACACTGTAAGCCGTCAACATTGACTACAACGCCTCCACGGTTATGCCCAGTTACTATCCCCGAAACGGATTCATTTTGCTCAAAGGAATTTTCTACTTTGGCCCAAGCAGTGATTGATTGGGCCCGGTCAAATGAAAGCATAATTTGACCATTTCGCGCTTTAGTGTCTAGAACCATAACGTCGATGGAATCTCCGATTTTGAATCGTTCGGTCGCAGGCATTGGATAAATAGATCGAATTTCACTAGAAGGGATCATTCCTTCGAATTTATAGCCTACGGAAAGAGATATACCATTTTCATCCATGCCCATAACTTGGCCTTTTACTATGCGACCTGTGCGAAGTTCAGCATGCGCTTCTTCGCTCGCAAGTAATTCAGCCATAGTAGGTTGCTCAGAATTATCGAAATTAGGCTTGTATGCCATTTAATACACCGTCAGTTATTTGCATAAAATTTTATGTTTATCCTTTGAGGCTGTAAACCCAGGAAGTGGGTATAACTGGCAGAAATAAAAATAAATTATTGTGCGATAGAAATAAAAAACCCGGGCATCGCCCGGGTATATATTTTAAGCTGGCGGTGACCTATTTTCCCAGCAAGTTGCCCTACCAGTATCGTAAGCGCTGGAGCGTTTCACTTCCGTGTTCGGGATGGGTACGGGTGGGTCCACTCCGCTCAAACCACCAACTAGAATATGATAATTCTCTCTGGATTAATTGTCAACACTGATTTTTCCGTTCCAGCAGTCTATAGACTGCTGGAACGGAAAAAGAAATTGATTAATAAAACTCGGAATCCGCACTATCTTTGTGAGGTAGGTGCAAGAATCTTGCTGTTTTTAAGTGAGGAAACTATAATTTCAGGGTTGTTTATTTCAATTGTTACTTAGGTGAACTATGGAACCGCGTGATGTAGTGGCTCTTGTGCCAAACGAAAAAATTTGTGAATTCCAATCGGGCGACACTGTAAAAGTAAATGTTTGGATTCGAGAAGGTGAGCGCCAAAGGTTACAAGGATTCCAAGGTGTTGTACTTCGCAAGAGGGCTGGTGGACCTTCTAGTTCTTTTACCGTGAGAAGAGTAGCTTCAGGTATTGGCGTAGAACGTTCATTTTTCTTCCACTCACCCAATGTAGAAAGCGTAGAGTTAGTTCGTAAGGGTATAGTCAGGCGTGCTAAGCTCTACTACTTAAGAGGCTTATCAGGTAAAGCTGCACGGATCAAGGAACGTACTATTGGCGGTAAGCGCTAGTACTGCCATTATCTAATTTCTGTAAGAATTAACGGATTGTATACTCCAGTGGTCAACACTGGAGTTGCTGTTTTGGGCGATCAGATAGATGTGATAAGCAATATAAAATTTGCTCGTGTAATCGTAGAGGCTCGCACTTCCAATCGTGACGATGCTTTTACTTATTCAATACCAGCTCATTTAGAAGTAAGGGTAGGGCAATTAGTTCGCATTCCTTTTGGATCTAGGTTCATACGAGGGATAGTAATTGAGTTGAAGGAATTTCCTGACGTTAATTACACGAAACCGATTGACTCGATTATTGAGCATGCTCCTTTAATAGATTTACAAAAATTAAGTATGGCCAAATGGATTTCAAATTACTACAGGTCATCGTTGTTCGAAGCTATTTCACCAATGCTTCCTCCAGGTCTTCGTCAGAGGCCAAGCATTCATATAGAAGTAAAGGCAGACCCTGCCACTATTGATCACATTGACTTGCAGAAAGGCGAGAAAGCCTTGATGGAATTTTTAGTTCAATCTTCTAATAGTACCTACTCGTTACAGGGATTAATTAATTCACGAGGGGCTTGGGTTAGAAATACAGTAATGCGCCTGAGTGACAAAGGTTTAATTGAGCTGGTAACTCGAGAGCATACGCGCAAACATAGCTCCGAACGTCCCAATTTTCTTGAGCTAATCTCAAAAGGCGAGAGCTTGCGTATGTTCATTACGAATCACCCCCAAGCAAAGAGACAACTCGCATTATTAAATGAATTAGCTAAGCGGAATAGATTAGAACTTGTAAGAGCCAGAAAATTCTTTGGTTCTAATGCGGTTGCTTCGATTGTAAACGCTGGTCTTGCTCGACTAATTACGGCCAATACTGCTGGCGATCGACCAGCAATCCTAGAGCTACCCAAATTGCCTACGCCTGAGCAAAAAAAAGCCCTAGATCATATAAAACAATCTCTCGATGAAAAACTTACTAGTAATGGAACAACTTGGTTGCTACATGGAATTACAGGGAGTGGAAAGACTGAAATATATCTTCAGGCGATAGCTCACTGTCTCGAATTGGGGGGTAATGCGATTGTGCTTGTCCCAGAATTAGCATTGACCCCACAAATCTTAGGCCGATTTAAAGCAAGGTTTTCTTCGAGTGTAGGTATTTTGCATAGCGGAATGACTATTAATCAACAGGGCGAAGAATGGTGGAAAATTTTAAACGGTGATCGAAACATAGTTATAGGAACACGTAGCGCTTTGTTTGCACCACTGAGTGATGTGGGATTAATCATTCTGGATGAAGAGCATGAATGGACGTATAAGCAGCAAGAACCTTCGCCTAGATACCATGCCCGTGATGTAGCAAGATATATGGCTCAAACCTTAGGATCGGTAGTTATTTTAGGAAGTGCTACTCCAGATATAGGAACTGCTTTTAAGTCCAATAGCGGCTTAATCAGAAAACTTGAATTACGCAAGAGAGTGGAACGATCTGGGGCAGAGAGAGATACCGCTAACGTTGAAATCATTGATATGCGAGAGGAATTAAAAACAGGGAACCGTAGTATCTTCAGTCGAGCACTGAAGGAGCAATTAATTGCTAATTTGGAATCAAAAAAGCAATCGATCTTATTTTTAAATCGAAGAGGCTCTTCACGAGTGATTAAGTGTCGCGAATGTGGAATTGTTGTTAATTGCAATCGTTGTTCTACGGGAATGACTTTTCATCAAAATGGAGGTCAGCAGCGGCTCTTATGTCATCATTGTGGTCGACAGAGAGAAGTCCCAATTAAATGCCCAAAATGTAGAAGTACTCGAATCAAATTTATGGGCATTGGAACTGAAGGGGTAGAGACTCAGCTTAGACAATTTCTACCGTCAGCACGTATTTTGCGATGGGATAGTGATTCTGCAAAAAATATTAAGGCGCATGAAAGGATTCTGCAGTCTTTCGCAAGCCATGATGCTGATGTATTAATAGGTACTCAGATGGTTGCAAAAGGCTTAGATATACCATCTGTAGATTTGGTTGGAGTCGTATTAGCAGACATAGGACTGCATTTGCCTGATTTCCGTGCCAGCGAGAGGACTTTTCAAACGCTTACCCAAGTTGCCGGGCGCGCAGGTCGTGGATCAGGCCAAGGTAATGTGATTATTCAATCGTACATGCCTGAACACTACGCAATTCAGGCTGCTGCTGCGCAGGATTATGAATTATTCTATGACGCTGAAATTAAATACAGGAAGGCAATGTTATATCCACCCTACACCAAAATGATTCGGTTTCAGTTAGAGCAATCTAATTACGATATCGGAGCAAAGGAATCTATGCGGTTTAAGAATTTTTTGAACAAAGTGGTTCGAGAATGGGATATGACGTCTGTCCAAGTAATTGGTCCTGCACCTTCAATACCCCATAAGATAAAAAATTCTTGGAGATGGCATATTTTTGTTCGTTCTGTCACGCCTGAATATTTAATTGACAAGATAGCTATTCCTCCAGCATGGACCGTGGATGTAGATCCTGAGAGTTTTTCTTAGCAGTATTGATGCTAGAAAAAACGTATAATCGTAATATGTCTGTATTAGAAATGCATTATATTCCCGATCCTGTACTGAGGCAGAAGGCTAAAAAAATTAGAGATTTTAAAAGCCAAGAACTTAGTCGTTTGGCTCAAGATATGGTGGACTCCATGTATTACTACAATGGAGTTGGATTGGCTGCTAATCAAATAGGTTCATTGAAGCGAATTTGCGTTATACAAATGCCTGAGGACGACGAGCCCACTATATTGATCAATTTGGAAATCACTCGTAAGGAGGGTGAGCGGGAAGTCACCGAAGGTTGCTTAAGTCTTCCAGGCTGGCAGGGGAGAATATTGCGCGCAGAAAAAGTTTGGGCTAGGGCAGTAAATTTGGAAGGAAGACCAATCAGATATAAGGGCGTTGGCGATTTACTTGCTCAGGCACTTGAACATGAAAATGATCATTTAGATGGGAAATTATATATCGATTTTATTGATTCAAAAGATGATCTATATGAGGTTGAAATAGGGGAAGAAGAAGAAAATGAAGGCGAGGTAAACTAAGGATAGTTTCGCCAAGTCGCTTCGCCTGATAGAATTCGCTAGATTTACAGAAGGTGGATCGTTTGCTGCCCCTTCTAAATATTCAAATGGACTCGAATGATTTTTTATGTTGCGTAAACTTCACTGGAAATCTTTATTAGCTATAACTCTGATTGTTGCCGTTTCTTTCACGGTTCTATATTACGACGAGTTTGAAGTTCCGATTCTTGGCGAAAGAGGATCTGAAGATATTCTCGGATTACGCTTGGGATTAGATCTTGCGGGAGGAACACAGCTTATTTACCAGGCTGGCGACGAAAATATGAAGCCCACCGATAATGAAATGGAAGGGCTTATTGGGACTATAAGTCGCAGGATTGATCGTCTTGGAGTCACCGAACCAAGCCTGCAAAGATTGGGCGAAGATCGACTACTTATACAGCTTCCTGGAGTAGAAGATGTACAGCAAGCAAAAGACTTGATTGGGCAAACTGCTCAGCTAGAAATTATCGAGCGGCTTTGCGAGGACTTGCAATGCACCATTTTTAAAGACCAAGAAACTGGTCTTACTGGGGACGATATGTCTCGTGCTTTTGCTAGCCAAGATCAGGTTACTCAGGAGCCAATTTTGAGTTTTGAGCTTAAGCGTGGTGCTGCTCAACAATTTGCTACTGTGACCCAACGAATATATGACTCAAATACATCCGAAAGTCCGGACCAGCTGGCCTTTGTTTTAGATGATAAGGTTTTGGTTTCGGCTGCAGTTCAATCTCCGATTCTTTCAGGTAGTGGCATTATTAGTGGGAATTTTTCTCCCGAAGATGCCCGCCAACTTGCGATTCAAGTTGAATCGGGGCGCCTCCAGATTGATATCACAGAGTTGTCTTCATCTGTAATTGCAGCTTCGCTTGGTAGTAGGTCTTTGGAGGAAGGTTTAATTGCTGGCTTAGTAGGATTAGCTCTCGTCCTTCTGTTTATGGTGGGTTACTACAGAGCATCAGGCCTTGTTGCGGGTGTGGCACTTATTTTCTACACGCTTATAGTTTTAGCTATTTTTAAGTTAATTCCCATCACGTTGACGTTGGCGGGCCTTGCTGGTTTTATCCTTTCCTTAGGTATGGCGGTGGATGCAAACATCCTTATTTTCGAGCGAATTAAAGAAGAACTACGAGTTGGAAGGACGCTCCAATTTGCAGTACAAATTGGATTTAATCGTGCATGGACTTCGATTCGCGATGGTAATGTTTCGACGATATTGATTGCTTTGGTTTTGTTCTTCTTTGGAAGTGGCTCTGCCAACTCTGCCATAACAGGGTTTTCTATAGCTCTGCTTGTCGGCGTAATGACGAGCATGTTCACTGCAATTTTCATAAGTAGGAAATTATTGGGAATTGTAGGTGGAACGTTCTTGCGCAGATTCCCTCAATTGTTTAGCCCAGAGTCTTTGTCGAATAATAACTCTGGAGGACAAAGCTGATGCAAGTTGTTCGCTTTCGTAAGTGGTTTCTTCTCATCTCAGCTTTGCTAGTGATGGCCTCTGTAGTTTCTTTGTCATTGTACCGATTAAACCCTGGTATTGATTTTACCGGGGGTGCTGCCATTAATGTGAAATACACTGAGGCAATTAGCTCGAATCAGATTGTTGAGGCCCTTTCTGGCGTAATGCAAGATGATGCGGTTGTACAAGCTACGGCAGATAACTCTTTTTTCATTCGTGTAGGAATTTTAGAACTTGATCAACGCGACGATTCTGGGCAAGTTGTTAGAAGAGGAGAAGAATCAGAAGTTAGGCAAGCTCTTAAAAGTATAGGTCCGGGTGAAATCGTTTCTTTCGATAGTGTTTCTGGTGTTATTGGAGATGAAAATGTCAGGAATGCAATAATTGCAGTGATTGTTGCGTCAATCGTAATTTTGGTTTATGTGACATGGGCATTTCGCCGCGTTCCAACGCCTTTCAGATATGGAGTTGCTGCTATAGTGGCTTTAATTCACGATGTGTTTATTGTGTTAGGAGTGTTCTCTGTACTTGGCGAAACAATTAATTTGCAAGTAAATGCGATGTTTATTACAGGTGTGCTCACGACAATCGGTTACAGCGTGAATGACACTATAGTTGTATTTGATCGCTTAAGAGAGAATGTTGCACGCTACCCAGGGGCCGCCATTAGTGAACTGGTTAACATAAGCGTAAGAGAGACAATAGGAAGATCCCTAAATACTTCGATCACATTGATAGTGGTAGTGGTAGCATTGTTGCTTTTTGCTGGCGCCTCAATTCAACCTTTGCTCTATGTTTTGTTAGCGGGCGTAGCGGTGGGTACCTATAGCTCAATTTTCATAGCCAGTTTGACATTGGTTGCTTGGGAACAAGGGGAAATAGGTCGAGCTTTTAGATTACTGACCTTTAGACGCTAGATGATGCTAGAGGGGAAATCAAGATTCTGCCTACGACCTCTCGATTTGTCATTCTTGTAAAAGCCGTTTCTAAAGAATGTGCAGATAAAGGCGAAATTCTATCGACAATCGGTTCAATTGCTCCTTTTTTTATAGCATTAAGGCATTCATCAATTTCTGGCAGACTAGCGCCTAGGCTCCCTATAATTTGTAATTCACGGAATATGACTTCAGCGGGGACAATAGGGCTTTTGGACGATGAAATTTGCCCACTTAAAACGAGCCTTCCTTTTGGGGTCAAAGTATTCAAAAGCCTTTCGATTGACATACTCGTGGTTTCTATTGCGGCATCGATTCCATGATCATCAGTCATTGCAAAGAGAATTTCTTCATAAGGTTCTGTTTCCATAAACACTGCAAAAAACCAAGGCATCTTTTGTAGAAATTTGAGTTTCTTCTCAGAGCTAGTAATGCCGATCACTTTGACTCCCTTGGCTGCTGCAATTTGTGCTGCATGAATACCTAAACCTCCACTGGCTCCACTAATAATGAGCCAATTATCTTTTACTAATTGACACGTTTTAACAGCCTTCGCAGCTACAGAGATTGGGGAAAAAAGTAAGCATGCTTTTTCAATTGAGTCGTAATCTGGAGGTAAAAATACTAAAGAAGAAAAAGGGACGCTGGTAAATTCGGCAAAGCCACCATTTTGTCGATGCCCTAGGTCTTTAGGTATTACTACCACTTTTGACCCAATTAGCTTTTTCGAAAGTTTGCTACCCACATCAACTATCACACCAGAGATCTCATGCCCCAAAACTCGAGGTAGAGATACTCCACGATTAAGTGTGCCATTGATAATCAATGCGTCGTGATAACTAAAACCACACGCTGAGACTTGGAGAATGACCTCTTCTACTTCGGGTTTAGGATCGTCTAATGAGATATCATTGAGGCTCAAACCTTCTTTCTCGGAAAATTGTAGGATAACTGCTTTCAATTGAGTCCTGATTCAGAAGAATGTTGGTTAATAATAGAATCTTTAGTAATTAGTATATTCAACATGGAGGTAGGTGGCACCTATGCGAATCGGAGCACACGTGTCTACATCAGGCGGGGTAGATAAGGCAATCGACCGTGCAATCGAAATTGGAGCTGAGTGTATTCAGATTTTCCCCTCTGCGCCTCAGGGTTGGGGATTCAAATCACCTGACGAGCTAGCTATTGCTGAATTTAAACGTAAAGCTTTTGAAAATGACGTAGGTCCTAATGTTTTTCACGGGATTTATCTAGTGAGCTTGGGTTCAGATGATTTGGCATTGGTTGAAAGAGGAAAAGCCTCCTTGATTAAATATTTGAATACGGCTGATGACCTAGGTGTTGATGGTGTTATTTTTCATCTCAATAGCCATAAGGGCCGAGGTTTTGATGGTGTATTCGATCAAGTTCTAGGTTCGATACAGGAAGTTTTAGCTGATACTCCGGATAATACCAAATTGATAATTGAGAATAGTGCGGGAATGGGGAATCATATTGGTTCAAAATTTTCTGAAATAGGAATGTTTATTCGGGAATTGAATAATCCACGTGTAAAAGTTTGCCTCGATACACAGCATAGTTTCGCTGCGGGTTATGACCTCAGGACCAAGGATTCAGTAGAAGCCGTTATGGATGAATTTGATAGAGATATAGGACTGGATCATTTGATGGCCGTTCATTGCAATGATTCGAAGCCTGACCTGGGAGGAGCCTTAGATAGGCATGAAAATATAGGGGAAGGGTTTTTGGGCACAAATGCTTTTGAGTCAATTCTTGCGCATCCAGCTTTTATGGATATTCCTTTTTACCTAGAGGTTCCTGGATTTGAAGGCAAAGGCCCTGATGCAGAAAATGTTCAAATCCTAAAAGAATTAAGAAGAGGGGTTAATTAAGGATTTATGCGTAAAGCATTATTTGAGGAGTTAGTAAGAGAAGCAGTGGCTGATATTCCAGAGGATTTTCGTCAAATTATGCATAATGTCGATGTCCATGTGCGCCGAATGCCTACCCAAAGGCAATTAAAAAAGATTTCTTTATCACCAGGGCAAGTATTACTTGGGCTGTATGAGGGGATCCCTTTAACAAACAGAGAAAATTATGGAATGGTCCTCCCTGATGTTGTTACCCTTTTCCAGCTACCGATTGAGCAGATTTGTTCTACCGAAGATGAAGTGAAAAAAACTATACAAGCAACGGTGATTCATGAAGTGGCACATTTTTTTGGTATTACGGACGTGGAATTAGAGGCTTGGGGTGTTGCATAGTTCTTGCAAAAGCTTGAATGAGCAAATATAGAGATTTTGGGGATTGTTAAATTCAGTGCTTATTAGGGACGCTCAATGTGCTTGGGTTCAGGGGTGACTAGCATAACTGCAAAGGATAGTAAATAAGTAATTACGATAAGCCATAAGCCTAAATTGTAGGAGCCGAGACGATCATAGGAGAGGGACAAAATCACTGGGCCGACGGCCATGACAATGCTTACTAAAGGGTAGACTAAACCTTGTATTGAGCCAAGGTGAGCTCTTCCTAAGTAAGCAGGCCAAATTAATGGATTCAGAACAATCATCCCTCCGATCGCCAAGCCGCTACCCGCTGCTAATAAAAATAGTAAAAACTCCTGAGTTTGAATAATGGCAAGTAATCCCATAACTAAGGCGCCCATAATGACCAATCCAAGGAAAGATATGCGCACTGTTGTTTGATTTGCAATATAACCCCAAAAATATCGGCCTGAAACTGACATTAACCCATAAATGCTTAGTGCGAGAGCTGCGCTATTTTGACTAAATCCACGATCTTCAAATAAAGGGACCATGTTGGCTGGAATTGCGATTGAAGGAAGGCTTGCTAGTGCTACTGCAGCTATGAGCATCCACGTACTTCGGATTTTCAATGATTCCTTCAAGTTATAGCCCGAAGGTGAAGAAGATCCTTGTAATGAAGAATCATTGATTTCACCATCCGGCAACAAGCCAATATCTTCTGGTTGTCGGCGAATCAACAGAGCTAGCGGTACTCCTATTAATATCGTAAAAACACCATAGACTACCCAAGCATCACGCCATCCTAGTGCACTAATTGTAGCGGCTGCAATAAGCGGTAGAACAAGAGCGGCAAAACCTCCTCCTGTAGTTCCAATTGCCATTGCTATGGGCCTTTTTTTTACAAACCATTTAGGAACAAGTGCTGCAGCTATAATATTTGTTTGCCCGACCCATGCAATTCCTCCAATGACACCGTAGAGAAGCATAAATTCCCAAGGATTTTGGACTCTTGATATACCTATTAATACCGCACCACCAACGCCGCTTGCGATCATACTCAATACCATTGCGCCACTGCGTTTATCCATAAATCGCCCAACTAAGGGAACGCCTGCTGCAGAAATTAATACACGTACGGTGACAGCACCAAAAATATCAGAGCGGTCCCATTGAGTGAGCTCATTAGTCATGGGACCAACAAACACACTCAATGCCCACAATTGGATTCCTACTTGAACAAAATGAGTTATGAATGAAACACCTACAATTACCCAACCGTAGAATAAAGGTAATCTAGCTTCCCAGTGCGCAGCTGTCTTAAAGTGTTGCAGTACTAATTCCGATCTTTATTATCCAAATAAGTCTTTTTTATTGATATTTCCAAATCCAGGAAGCGTGATGTCAGAATAAAAATCATTGTCGTAATTACGAGTTCTCACTACCACCGGCATTGGCATTGCATGGCCGAACATTAAGGATTGTTGAATGGATTCTAATCGTGACAATATATTACGTAAGTTCCTTGCGCCTGGTGCCCCGGTCAAAACGGCGTCAATATCACGGTCGTTATCTAATTGGCATACTACTCGTGTTCCTATTTGACTCAGAATTTCTTCGTCTATGCCGGATGGCCTTTGGTCCACGATAAGCAATGTTACGCGATATTTGCGCATTTCTCTTGCAATCGTGCCGAAAATTGTTTGGTTAGCAAGACCAGAATTTAGGAACCTATGAGCTTCTTCGATAGTTATCACCAAAGGACTAGGCAATTCCTCATTTCCAGCCATTGCGGATTCTGTTTTTTTGCGGTATTCCTCATGAATCCTTCGGGTAATGAGATTCGCGACCAATAAATATGCGTTGACATTATCTCCGTGCTTTCCAAATTCAAGCACTACGTGTCTATTGTCTAAGAGATGCTCCAGAATTTCCGTTGCTATTCCTTTTCCTGATGATTTTTCAACCATAAAATCGAAGCGTTTTAATTGAGATAACCTGCGGCGGAGAGCTTCTAATGTATTGGTATTTTCTCTTAACGTTTCGGCCAATTCGTGCAGCTCTTCACTGGTGAGGTCTAGAAACTTTAGGATCCATGGAGAAGAGTCATTTTTAAAATAATCTGCTAATGCGTAACAGGATTGTATACCTAATTCTGTAATATTCAGGGTAGTGCCTAAGATAGCGATATCTTCAGGTTCGATTTCATTAAATCCAATTTTTGCATCAACATCGTACTTAAGACCACGAGTACTTGCAGAGGAGCCGTCTAATGTAAATATCGATACGCGGCTACCAAAAAGCTGTTTGAGACCTTTTGCTGAATAACCAGTTTCACTTGATGATTCCCAACCATATTCGTTGTGCATATCAAAAATTAAATTCGTGGCAACTTGGCGCTGTAAGATGCCTGCAAGTAGAATACGTGTCAGGAAGCTCTTGCCTGTACCGCTTTTCCCAAATACAGCATTGGAGCGTTTTACAAACTCTTCAAGATTTAGGCATACGTGCGCGTCCTCCATATCGAGAGGACTACCGATCCAGATATGCCTTTCATCTTCATTTCCAAATACCTCCGCAACATCTTCATTGGATGCTCTAAATGCTACGGAGAAGTGTTGAGGAAGTGATTTGGAAGGTTGAGGAGTCAGAAATGCAGAATCGATATTTAGGCTGGGCATAATTGTCGCTACGGAATAAGTGGATATGCCCGATATGACCTCTATCAAGCTTCTACTATCCGAAGATACGCTTGATGAAAATTTATTATCGGCAGTATCAAGCCTTAGGTCAGTGATGGTTCCAAAGAATTTACTATGAGCACCATTAATTGTAACGAAGGTTCCTATTTTGGTTTCCTCTATAAGCTTGCTGTCTTTAAGCCGAACTTCTACTCCTTGGGAGATAGAACCTCCAATTACGAGTCCAAGCTGATTAGATTCATGGCCCATACTGTTCATAACCATTCATCCATTGGAAGTCTTTTGATGATTGTCGATACACGAGAGACATCCGCAGGCAATTGGCTTGATATATAGCGAGCTGCATTTAAAAGAAAAGCCCTGGGGTCTTCAAATGAAGGTAGAGCTTGTTTGATCGTTGCTGCAATGACATCATCGATGACTCGATCATTACTTCGTAAAAGCAGGACTAAGAAATCAACGCTAGTCATAAATTCTCTTATCTCGTTTGATGAGCATAAATGGATAAAACTGTGGATTCTTGGCGGTAACGGAGGGAGGTACTGGTGCACAATAGTTCCTTCACGAAATCCAATAACAGAGATATTTACAATAGTCCGCATTAATTGCTCTAATTGTGGATGATCTTCGTAAATTTGATCTTCGGTATCGAGGTTCTGACCTCGAGCAATAACGCCTCGACTAGGATCAATTGAGCCAGTGTTGATACCGTTAATCACGCCAAAAACAGAATCTCCGATTCTGACTAAGCTTCCAAGTGGAGGACAGTTATATAGCGTGTGGCATTGCCCTTTGAGGATTTCGATAGAAGATTCAATTACCTCGCCGAACCGTGAATTTTTTTGGAGCGATTCCATTTTGCAATTCTCAATGACTTTCGGTCTAACTCGCAAGAGGCATTAAGTACATATGATAAAGTCATTGTTGTTTAAGGAATCTAATGAATCAAAAAGAGGCACCTCATTTTACAAAGGAATGGTTATTGAGTGCGTTGAGCTATGTTCGGCGTGATTTTGAGGCAACAATCACCCAAAGCGTTAATGATGATCGTGCCCTGATTAGATTACAGACTGCTCAGAATTTGGGGCTGGATACGATTGCTCATGATGCAATAACTGCTATTGATCAGGCTATAGTAGATGCAAATAACTTGCAGTGGCCTGGGGGGATAGAAATTCGGTACGTAGCACTTTTAGGAGCACTTAAGTCCTTGGCTAGTGCCAGCACGGCTCTTCAGCCGAACACTCCCGATTTGCCTCATTTGAGCTACCTTACAGATTTGATGAGGAAAGCAGAATACTTGGCAGCCAGTAATTTTCGTAGACGCTTAGCGAAAAAATTTACTGGCATATACGTCATTGTAGACCCTGAACTAACAAATGGTCGGGACATTCGGTGGGTAGTGGAGCAGTCAATAAAAGGCGGAGCTAGTGCGATCCAACTAAGAGTAAAAAATAAGGATAAAGGAGATTGGCTGAAATTAACTTCCGACGTATCGCAGGTTTGTAATTCTGAGGATGTAGTTTTTATTGTTAATGATCATGCAGATATTGCCGTTGCATCGAATTCTCACGGGGTACATTTAGGCCAGCACGACTTACCACCTGAAAGTGCAAGAGAAGTTTTAAACCCATGGCAATTAATTGGAACTTCAAATGCATTGCTCACAGAAGCACAGGATTCTTATAGAAAAGGGTGCGATTATCTTGCTGTGGGTAGAATGTTTCCGACTAGCTCAAAAAGCAACACTAGACATGCAGGTCTTGAAACGCTAAGTGCTATTCGGGAGAGTATACCGGAAGATGGACCGCCAATAATTGCCATTGGTGGTATAAATTTGGCAAATGCGAACCAGGTAAAAACCGCAGGTGCGGATTGTATTTGCGTGATTTCTGCAGTTACTCTTGCGAAGAATCCATGTGATGCAGTAGTACGTCTGCGGGATGCTTTCCTCGCTAGTTAAATAAGCTTTTCGCGGCAGTGCTCGCAGCTTCAAAAAGGCCGGCGGGCCACAATCCCAATACTAATATGGAAACTGATGTTACGGATAGAGCAAATAGGTTAGGCTTTGAAATTCTAATTAAGGAACTATCATCTGCATTGCGAAAATACATGGTCCGAATGATGGAGGTATAGTAATAGGCTGAAACAACAGAATTTAGCACAGCAATTATTGCAAGCCAAATTAAACCTGAACTTACAGCTGCATTAAAGAGGAAGAGCTTCCCTGTGAACCCTACAGTGGGCGGTATCCCAATTAAACTGATGAGCGATAAGCTGAGCACAAGTGCTATTAAGGGTGAGCGTTTACCCATACCGGCAAGGGAAGCAATTTGCCCGCTTCCTGTTTTGGAGATGATTCCTAAAGCCGCAAAAAATGCAGTGAGCGTCATTGTCGCGTAACCACCAAGGTAAAAAAGCAAGCTGGTTATTCCAAGATAAGAATCATTAGTTACTGGTGGAATTGTTGTAACTGCAGCGACTCCAATAAGCATGTAGCCAGCATGAGCAATCGTACTGTACCCCAATAATCGTTTTATCGAATTTTGCTGGATAGCAATAAAATTCCCTACAGTCATAGTGATGGCTGATAGTGACGCGAACATGATCGACCAATCTAAGGTTACGTTACCAAAAGCTATGTAAAAGATGCGAAGGATGACTGCAAAGGCGGCAGCTTTACTTGCGATGGACAAAAATGCACCAATAGGTAGCGGTGCACCTTCGTAAACGTCTGGAGTCCACATGTGGAAAGGAACGATGGAAAGCTTGAACCCAAAACCTGCCGTAATGAGTACTATCGCTGTTGCGATACCTACATTTGAAGCCATAGATGTCGAATCGATAATAACCTGAGCTATTGTAGGTTCGGTAATACTTATTATTCGCATTGTTCCTGTAAGCCCATAAAGAAACGCAAATCCGTAAATTAATATCGCGGAAGATATAGCTGAGAGAACAAGAAACTTAAGGGCAGCTTCTAGCGATTTACTAGATTTTCCGAATGCTATGAGTGCGACAATTGGTAATGAGGCAAGTTCTAGCGATAAATAAATAGTGATTAAATCGGCAGAACTCCCTAATAACATTAGTCCCGCAGATGATAATAAGAGTAATGCAGTGAATTCAGATTGATTTTCGCGGAATTGCTTTGCGTAGCTGGAATTTGTGACAGATTGTTTTGAGTAATCAGAGCATGAAATTAGTACTAGTCCTAAGACGACAAGAATGATTAGTTTGAAGAATAGAGCAAAATGGTCTGTAAGCAAGGAGCTCTGGAAAGCAAAATAGGCACCATTGCCACTAACTTCATTCCAGAGGAATAAGGTAGCACATATTGGGAAAAATAATCCTAAAATCCCTAGCGCTTGGCCTAAAGCTTTCTTAGGGAAAATTAGATCAATGAATAAGACGCTGCTAGCTAACAGAATAAGCGCAAGCTCGGGCAAGATGGCAATTAAATCAGTACTTTCGATACCCATTAAAAGGTAAACCTTTCAAAAATAGGATTGATTCCAGACTCAAAGACCTCTGTGATAATAGCTGGGTATATACCTATTACAAATATGGGTAATATTAAAATTGCCATCGCCGCAATATCAACAGGCGTTGCATCCTTTAGTGAGTTCCATTTTTCAGTGATTGGGCCAAAAAAAATACGCTGTGCGGTCCATAGAATATACCCTGCAGCAAGCACGACTCCTGTAACTGTGAGAATGGTCGCTAACTGGTACGCGGGGAACGTTCCTATGAAGACGAGTACTTCGGCAACAAACCCACTCGTCATTGGTAATCCAAGTGAGGCAAGCCCCGCTACCATGAAGCCGACCGTAATTAAAGGTACCCGCTTAGCTATACCACTCATATCAGAAATGTTTCGGGTATGAGTTCGCTCGTATATCAACCCCACTACAACAAACAAGAGACCAGTTATAGTTCCATGAGTAAATAACTGAAGTGCCGCACCATTTAAACCTGCTGCATTTAAATTCCCTGGTACAGCACTAACTGAGGCTAGTCCCAAAACTACGAAGCCCATATGGCTGACACTACTGTATGCAACGAGACGTTTAAGATCATTTTGACGCATTACGATGAATGCACCGTACAGGACATTAATGACTGCTAACGTCGCCAAAACAGGGGCAAAAGAAACTAATTCTGAAGGAAATAACCCTGCATTGATTCTTAATAAACCGTAACCTCCCATTTTAAGCAGTACCCCCGCGAGCATCACACTTACTGCAGTAGGAGCATCTGTGTGTGCATCAGGAAGCCAGGTATGAAGAGGGAAGATAGGTAACTTGACCGCGAAAGCAACTAAAAAGCCCATAAACACAAAGGATGATGGTACGAGCAGATTAACCAAATTTTTTTCTGCTAGAACTGTAATATCGAAAGTACGCTCCAATTCAGGATAAGAAAAATACAATACGAGGATTGATGCGAACATAAATGCTGAGCCCAGAAAGGTGAAGATAAGGAATTTCATTGCAGAGTATTCCCGTCGCCCGGTACCCCAGCTAGAGATTAGGAAGAACATAGGAATGAGTTCAAGTTCCCAGAAAACAAAAAATAAAATTAAATCTAGTGAAACAAAAACTCCCATCACTGCACTTTGGAGCAGCAATAGCCACATAAAGTAAGTGTGAATTTTTTCAGAAATATGCCATGAGATTAGAACCGCAGATAATCCTAAAATCCCATTCAGCAGTATGAGAGGCGCGCTGAGCCCATCAATGCCTACGAGGTATTCGATATTGAAGGCTTCAATCCAAGTTGCTCGTTGAACGAATTGGTAACCACCTTGCGCTGTGTCATAGCTAAAGTAAATAATCAGTGTGAGCAGTAATGTAACGAGTGCAGTAAGTAAAGCGATGAATCTCGTAGTACGAGCATCCCCACGGAGCAATACCAAGAGGATTGCACCTAAAGCTGGGGTGAATGTAATTAGAGTGAGCATACTTTTACTGCAACTGGAAGAATAGCAAGATAACTACTACTCCTAGCGAAACTCCTAATCCATAAACTTGAGCCTGTCCAGTTTGAAGCTGCGCAATGGCTTTTCCGCTATTGCGCCCCAACCATCCGAGGCAATTAACACTGCCATCTACGATCCATTTGTCCATTAGATGTGAGAAATTGAATAGGCCTTTGTATAGAACTCTCTTTACGATCAGGCCTTCATAAAGGTGATCTAGATAAAACCGGTTCGATAATATTTTTTGGGAGAATACTCCAAGTATAGTCGGATTTGTTAGTTCAGAAATCCCTTTGCGATAAAGATTAATTGCGTACGTAATACCTGCTAAAGCTGTAAATGTGGATATAGATGCAATCAATATGTTGAAAGCAGGTGCTTTTTCGTGAAGGAAATGTGAAAACCAATGGGCTTCAATAAATCCAAGATCCATTATCGAATTAGCTACTAGACCCGAAAAAATTGCTAAGATAGCCAAAATACCCATAGGGAAAGTCATTACTTTGGGAGATTCGTGTTTGTGGGTGTGGAGGTCAGATTCCTCAGGGATACGTTCCTCTAACGGCACTGAATCGACGCCTCCTCGGAAATCTCCGTGAAAAGTTAAGAGCATTAGGCGCGTGATGTAAAAGGCGGTTAAAAACGCTGCTGCCAGCGCCAAGAAAAAAACAATTTTGCCAACGGAGTCCGTATTGGAGAACGCGGAAGATAGGACTTCGTCTTTAGACCAAAAACCGGCGAGAGGGAAAATTCCTGCAAGGCTCAGGCTTGCGATTAGAGTAGTTACGTACGTTACCGGCATCCACTTTCGAATACCACCCATATAACGCATATCAAACGTGTGGACGGAATGATGAACAGAGCCAGCACCTAAGAAGAGCAGACATTTAAAGAAGGCATGATTGAAAAGATGGAACATTGCGACACCTGGCGCACCAACTCCTATTGCTAAGAACATATAGCCAAGTTGACTCACAGTAGAAAAAGCCAATACTCGTTTTATATCGTTAGCAACTAATCCCATTAATGCAGCAAATATTGCCGTAAATCCACCAATAAGAGCTACTGTATTCATAGCTGTAGTACTTACTGCAAATAAATCAAATAATCGAGCGACGAGAAATACTCCTGCAGCAACCATGGTTGCTGCGTGAATTAAGGAGCTAACTGGAGTGGGGCCTTCCATAGCGTCGGGTAGCCATGTGTGCAATGGAAATTGAGCAGATTTTCCGATTGCTCCAGCGAACAGACCTAGTGCAACCCAAGTCGCTACTCCAGGTCCTAAGAGAGGGGCCATTTCACTGATGGCAGGAATTTCAAGCGGATTTAGGCCACGTTCAATAAATTCGAAACGGTTAAAGAAGAGATAGAGGATACCGATCATAAAACCGAAATCACCAATCCGAGTAACAATAAATGCTTTTTTTGCAGCAGCAGCAGCAGCAGGTCTGTGGTACCAGAAGCCGATTAATAGGTATGAGAACAATCCAACAAGCTCCCAAAAGACAAACATTTGCAATAGATTGTAGGCAAGCACTAGGCCTAACATTGACGAGGTAAATAATGAGAGATAGGCAAAATACCGTGGGTAATCCGACCATGGTGATTCCAGAGAATCGACATCTTTTCGCATATACCCCAATGAGTATATTTGAACAAGCATACTTACTCCTGAGACTATTGCTGTCATGATCGCTGACAAAGGATCAAGCAATATTCCAACAGTCATTTCAAAAGATGTGCTGCTCCCTTTTTCTCCAATGGTGAACCACGTATGAGCGGAAAAGTTAGGATCCGAATGTTCTAAAATTGAGTAGATGGCAATGAGGCTTAATATAAATGCAACTGCTACTCCAAATATCCCCACGTAACCTGAGAATTTCCAAAGCTTTGAGTTCCAAGGCCGGATTAAGAAAATGATCGATAGCCCCGCCATTAGCGGAGCACCAATTATCAGCCATGATAACGTTTCAGATATCATCTAAAGCTTCCTCAAAATTTCATCTGCTACGTGTTCGCGTCCTCTAGGAACCATTACTCGGAAGGATGAAAATTCTCTATGGTCGGTAATATCAGTTTGTGGAAGAAGCCGTACGGGGAGGCCTTCGCCTTCTAAGATTTCTTTCCATGCTTCGGCGATCATCAAATTTGGTGCTTTTTTGTAATCCACCCACATTGGTCAGCCTCGCATAAAATTAAGATTGGTAATTTGAGAAGTATTTTGCCTGCGTGCAATTGCAATGATTAAGGCTAATCCGAGTGCAACTTCGGCAGCTGCAACGACAATTACAAATATCGCTAACGTTTGGCCTCCAAGGAGCAATTGCTCAGGATTGGCAGATGATGCGGGGAATCTATAGGAAGCGGGTACTGTGTAGCGGGAAAAAGCGACTAAGGCCAAATTAGCTGCATTAAACATAATCTCGGCTGACATAAGAATAGAAATAATATGCTTCCTTGAGAGGGCTCCGTAAAGTCCGATGCAGAAAAGAATTGCGGATATGATTAACAATCGTTCTAACATTAGTCTTCTCTCACCAATGACAATGCACCTACGACCACAGCTAGTAATAAAACTCCAGCTATTTCAAAAGCGAGAACAAACTCGTTGAGCAGAAGATGTCCGAGGTAAGCCGGAGAGTTTACAAAAACATCGATCATCGGCTCAGGCAGTGTGCTTGGTAAAACTTTCCATTGGGCCTGAATAATACTATAGGTTAAAACACCTAGGATTGAGATTGCGGACAATAATGCAAGTAATTGTATTTTGTTACTTTGGTTCCCTTGGTCTACATCTGTGGTCATCATTATTGCGAAAATAATTAAAACTGTAATACCACCACCGTAAATTAAGACCTGTACAATTGCTAAAAACTCCGCATTGAGGATTGCAAAAATACCTGCAACTCCTACAAAACTTACAAGCAACATTAATGCAGATCTAAAGATGCTTTTCAAGTGAATGACCAGAACTGCAGAAACGATACTTAATGTTGCAAGTACCCAGAAAACAATTTCAGAAAAGATATTGTCTAGAGCCAAATTAATTATCTTCTCCTTCGTAAGTTCCTTTAGAGCTTGCCCTGTGATCCATTTCATCAGAAATTTGCCCTGGCCTCTTGGGATGCCAGAAAAATGGCTCTCTTCCAACTTTGTCCCACTCGAGAGAGCCTTCTTCGTAAGGGTTAAATTCATTGCGTTCAAGCTGAGGTCTATACCATGTGCTCGGGTGCTTGGCTCTTTCTTTTAAAGTATTGATATCGATTACTAGCTCTTGACGAGTGAGCTTGGCAGCTTCAAAACCTGTCCCCATGTGCAAAGCATCATAAGGGCATGCTTCAACGCAAAGGCCGCAGTACATGCATCGTGCTTGATCTATATCAAACACCTCTACTTTGTAACTTCCACCGTCTTGTTCATTTCCACCATCAGGGTCAGTTACTATTCGGATAATTCCTAACGGGCAATATTTGGCACAGCTTGCACAGCCAGTGCAGCGTTGTTCATACCAGCTGAATTCTTGGCCTCTAAAGCGAGAATGCTGTGGGATTTTTTTCTCAGGATATTGAATGGTAAAAGGAGTTCTGACTAAATTCCTTAGAGTTACTCCGAGGCCTTTAATTATTCCAATTCCATACATTTAATTATGCTCCTGTAGGGCCCCATTAGAAGGACCTGTTTGCAACGAAACAAACTTACTCCATATTAATGCTGCTGGAATTGTAACTCCCCAGTTGATCAGCGACATAATTAGCAGTTCGCTAGTACCTCGATTTGGCCAGGCAATTACTTCAACTGCTAGAAGTAATACATTTAACAGGCTTAATGGAAATAAATATTTCCATGCTACAGAGAGAATCTGGTCGAGTCGGTACCTTGGAAGTGTGGCGCGTACCCATATTGCCACGAAAACAAACATCCCTATCTTTATGAGGAACCACAAATAGGAAGGCAGTATTGCCCATTGCCAGCCTTGGAGGAAAAGCACGGCAAAAATTGCCCCAGCCACCACAGTATTGGTGAATTCTGCAAGCATAAATATGCCATATTTCATACCACTATACTCAGTCATATAACCGGAAACTAACTCAGATTCGGCTTCAGTAACATCGAAAGGTGCACGGTTTAATTCTGCCGAGATTGCAGTTAAGAATATGAAAGCACCTAGGGGAGTTACCAATAAGAATGGGATTGATTGCGCTTCGACAATATCAATTGTAGACATTGATTGAGCTAAGACGGTAATGCCCAAAAGAGACATAACTAGAGGCACTTCATAGCTTACAAGCATTGCCACAGCTCTCATGCTGCCAAAAAGGGAGAAGGTGTTATTAGAGGAATAGCCTGCCATCATTACTGCAATAGTCGAAATACCGCTCACAGCAGCTATGTACAGAACTGCTACGTTAATATCAACAAGCCAGGAATTTTTGCCGAATGGAATTACTGCCAATACTAGAAGAGTGGGAGCCAGCATGAGTACCGGTGCAATAGTAAATACAACTTTATCTACTCCTCTTGCCATGATGTCTTCTTTGGTAAGGAGCTTTACTGCATCCGCAATCGGTTGCAATATACCAAAAGGCCCTGCTCGATTTGGCCCTAATCTTCCTTGGAATCGTCCAAGCAATCTTCGCTCAAACCAAGTATATAAAGTTCCCAGAAGCAAGGTTGTGTTGGTTATAAGCAGAATGATTGAAAACCCAGCAATAAAATAGGCTAGCCATGACCAATCCTCACCCAGAAGCCCTAAAACGGAAGAATAGATACTGCTATAGATTGAATTATTAGCGAGAGTCTCACCCATTAGCGATCAACCTCACCCATATTGAAATCAAGGCTACCTAATGTCACTATGGCATCAGCTAATTTCCACCCTACAAGCATTTCTCTGAACAAAGTGAGACTCATAAATGATGGTGCTCTAACGTGGCAGCGGTAAGGGGCGATACTCCCGTCACTGACTAGATAAAATCCTAATTCTCCCTTTGGTGCTTCTATAGGAACATATGATTCACCGGGTTCTGGCCTGAATAACATTGCAGGAGTTGATCGGACAGGACCAGGTTCAATTTGCTTGTAGCATTGTTCAATTATTGAAATGGATTGCCTTACTTCAAGCATACGAACCCAAAAACGATCGTAATTATCTCCTGATTTTGTGGTGGGAATTTCGAAATTCACACGATCATAAGCATCATAAGGTAGCTCTTTACGCCAATCCCAGCCGATTCCAGATGCCCGAAGTATGGGGCCAGTGAAGGATGCATTGAGTGCGTCTTCGCTACTAAGAACTGCCACGCCTCTGGTTCTGGAAATTACAATTTCACTATCAAAAACTAAGGATTGCATTTCATCAGCATATGCGGGCATTTCATCTAGGAATTTTCGTAACGCCGTCCAAAACTCATCTGGCGTATCTTGGAATACTCCTCCTATGCGCATATACGAGAGAGTAATTCTAGCGCCACACAGCATTTCAAACATTTCAAGGATTCGCTCGCGTTCCCTAAATGCATACATCAGAGCAGTTCCACCAAATACTCCAAGTTCTGCAAGGAAAAACCCCACTCCAATTAGATGGCTTGCAATTCTTTGTAGTTCTGCTGTAATGACCCGAAGGTACTTGCCTCTATCTGGGACAGCTATGCCTAGCAATTGCTCGCAAGAAAGAACATAGGCTTGGTTATTGGTCATTGAGGAAACGTAATCTAGGCGGTCGGTTAACGTAATAACTTGAGTATATTGACGCTCTTCGGCAAGTTTTTCAGTTCCTCTATGCAGGTAGCCAATAACGGGTTCAGCATCAAGTATGTTTTCACCGTCAAATGTGAGCTTCATTCTAAAAACCCCGTGCGTACTGGGGTGATGTGGACCGACATTTACTACTACCGGTTCAGTGGGGATTGTCATTAATTACCCTCCATGAGGCCACGTATAGGGTAATGGCGGTTCTAAATAATCGCGTCGCAAGGCATGACCTTGGAATCCTTCCCATGTCAGAATCCGAGAAAGATTTGGATGGCCATCGAAAGAAATTCCGAGGAGATCCCAGACCTCTCTTTCCTGTAAAATTGCACCTTTCCAGATTGTATGCACGCTGGGAACAGAAAGATTGTCTCTCCCGTATACCCGAGTTTTCAAAATCGCCATTTTCTTATGGCTTAGGGAAGTAAGGTGGTAGACAACATCAAAAAATTCGATGTAATCAACAGCGGTCAGGGAATTCAAAAGACCATAATCTTGGCCAGGATCTTCTTTAAGGTATGTACAAATTTCTACGATTGATTCTGGCTTGACCCATACCCCGCTACTATCAGACAGTGTAATGGAATTAGGGAAAGCAGATTCAATAGAGTCCCCTAATTGTTGTATTGCTATTTGTACACTCATGAACGGTGCACACCTGCGGCATGACTACGTATACTGTATTTCTTTATTTTGTCATGCAATTGCATGATCCCGTAAAGTAGAGCATCGGGTCTTGGTGGGCATCCCGGTACGTATACATCAACAGGAACAATGTGATTCACGCCTGGGACTACACTATAGCCTTGATAGTATGGACCACCGCTCGTAGCGCAAACTCCCATCGCAATTACCCATTTTGGTTCAGCCATCTGATCATAGATTCTTCGAACAGCTGGTGCCATTTTCCAAGTCAGTGTGCCTGAAACAATTAGAAGATCTGCTTGGCGAGGCGTTGCTCGCATTGCTTCCATTCCGAATCGAGATATATCAAAACGAGACATCGCTGAGGCAATCATCTCAAAAACGCAACATGCTAGACCAAATGCAGCGGGCCATGTGGCAGATCTCCTACTCCAGTTAAGTAATGCATCGATAGAGGTGACTGCAATATTACCTTGCAAATTTTCAGGTACGTAAATAGAAGGGTCAGGAAAAGCTTCTTGAGCGCTCCATTTTAATTGCTCAATAGATTCACCTTCAATACGCTCGGTATCCCAACCTTCAATGGACGGAGGTCGAGGCTGACCGTAAGGTGATACAAGTTCGTTGCTAGTTGGCTGAAATGGGTTAACCATGCCTAAAATAGATTCCTACTGCACCGGGTAATGACCAATTTGATCCTATCTCAAAGCACTCGAAGCATAGCATATGCCTAGATTAAGTGAAATGTAGCACAATCTTTTTTTACTCTGTTAACCTTCTCTCGGAGAACTTTAATGAGCCGAGAAAAAAAACTTCAAGAAATTGCGACAATTTCCCTTGCCGAATTCTCAAAAAAACATGAATTGCGTGAGCAGGCGATCAAGGTTTCACGCGAAATTATAAGAAACTCTGCAAATGCCATAAGAGCGATACACCGAAATGATCTGATCAGCGCAAAATCTTTGATTGAATCAGCTAGAAATCAAGTAGCAGATACAAAAACGATACTTGAGGATTATCCCGAGTTATATTTCACCGGATATACATTAGATGCTCAGAAAGAGTATGCAGAAGCCTGTTTTGTTTACGCTGTGATAGTTAAACAAGAGTTGCCCATACCTGGGGAAATGCAGATTGAAACATCTTCTTTTCTCAACGGTTTGGCAGAAGGTGCAAGTGAACTTCGCCGGTACATATTGGACTCTCTTAGAAAAGAAGATGTTTCTCGCACAGAAGAATTTATGGAATGGATGGATGAAGTCTATAACTTGCTTGTGTTGATTGACTTTCCTGATGCATTGACTTCCGGTTTACGGCGTACCACGGATCAACTTCGAGGGGTTTTAGAAAGAACTAGAGGTGATTTGACTATGACGTTGCGCCAGAGGCGGTTAGAGAAATTGCTGGAAGCATTGGAAGGAAAATTTTAGGAATAGGCTTAAATTGCTGACCTGCGATATGTTGAAAATTCAGGTCTTTAAGTAAAATTCGCCTTGTATGTTCAAAAATCATAAAACGGGATAGTTATTTTGGCCTGTTCCGTTAAGGAGGTAGATATGGACGGCTTAGTTTTGGCCTTAGCGGCTGGAGTTTTAGCGATAGTGTTTGCGGGATATCTTGCTAAACGGGTTCTAAGTGCAGATGAAGGAACAGATCGGATGCAAGAAATTGGCGCTGCAATTCAGGAAGGTGCGAATGCTTTTTTGAAACGTGAATATACGGTCCTAGCGGGCTTTGTTGTGATCGTTTTTGGTGTACTTTTAACACTAGGTTATCTTCAAGATGAGCAGAGCCCTGAGACTGCAATCGCTTATTTAGTGGGTGCAATTGCATCTGCAATAACAGGGTTTGTGGGTATGCGTATAGCTGTTAAATCCAATATGAGGACCGCAGCAGCAGCGCAACACGGCTTAAATAAAGCTTTGCGGGTAGCTTTTTCTAGCGGTGGAGTTATGGGAACTACCGTCGTCGGGATAGGGATACTTGGGACTGCAATATTATGGATGATTTTTGAGGATCCCAAAATAGTTGCGGGATTTAGCTTTGGCGCATCCAGCATTGCTTTATTTGCACGTGTTGGTGGAGGTATATATACCAAGGCTGCTGACGTTGGTGGAGATCTTGCGGGCAAAGTAGAAGCGGGTATTCCCGAAGATGACCCCCGCAATGCTGCAGTTATCGCAGATAATGTAGGTGATAACGTAGGAGATGTTGCAGGGATGGGAGCGGATTTATTTGAATCTTACGTTGGTTCAATAATTGCGGCTTTGGCGCTTGCTGCTACGGCTAGTGCCTTTATTACTTCTGACAGCCCTGTAGATAATTTGTACATACTACCTTTCCTTATAGCTTCGGTTGGTATTGTGGCTTCAATTTTAGGTACGTTTATTGTTCGTACAGGAGAAACTGCAAATATTGGAAGCTTATTATGGTCGCTACGTCGAGGAATATTTGCTGCTTCGCTACTTGCTCTTTTAGGATCATTTGGAGCTATTTATTGGTTGTTAGAAATTGAATCTTCCTTAGGTGTCGAGAAAGTTTGGCAGTTATGGGGGGCAGTAGCAGTAGGTCTTGTTGCAGGCGTGATTATTGGGGTAAGTACGGAGTATTACACTAGCTATGAGTACAAGCCGACTAAAGGTATCGCCGCTCGTTCCGTTACTGGACCTGCAACAATTATTATCACGGGTTTTGCTACAGGAATGCTTAGTACAGTCATACCCTTAATAGTGATTGCTGTTGCGGTACTTGGAGCTTACGAGCTAGCAGGAGTTTATGGCATAGCTATCGCTGCAGTTGGAATGCTGTCTACCTTAGGCATAACGCTTGCTACTGACGCTTACGGACCAGTTGCTGATAACGCCGGAGCTATTGCAGAACAGGCTCATCTCGACCCTGAAGTGAGGGAACGTACTGACGCTCTAGATTCCCTCGGGAATACTACAGCTGCAACGGGTAAAGGCTTTGCAATAGGTTCTGCAGTATTAACATCTTTGGCTTTGATGGCAGCTTATGCCGAAGTCGTAGGTTTGGATGCAATTGATTTGTTGAAAGTATCAACGCTAGTTGGGCTTTTAATCGGAGCTTTGATGCCATTTGTGTTCAGCGCGCTTACTATGGAAGCTGTAGGTCGTGCTGCCCAGGACATGGTTGAAGAAGTACGAAGGCAATTCAATGAAATCCCTGGATTGCGCGAAGGTAAAGAAGGTGTTCGTGCAGAATATGCTAAATGCGTGGATATAAGCACAAAAGGTGCGCTGCGTGAAATGATTATCCCTGGCTTGCTAGCGGTTATTGTTCCCATTGTGGTCGGATTAATACCATTTTTGGGAGCAGAAGCGGTAGGAGGTTTACTTATTGGATCTATTGCTGCTGGCTCTCTTCTTGCAATTACGATGGCTAATGCTGGAGGAGCATGGGACAATGCGAAAAAATTTATTGAAGCAGGAGCCCACGGTGGCAAAGGTACCGACGAACATGCAGCTGCGGTTGTAGGTGATACAGTCGGAGACCCATTTAAAGACACTTCAGGGCCATCGCTGAATATTTTGATAAAATTAATGGCAATTGTTGCTGTAGTGTTTGGTAGTACTTTTGTTTCTTAAAATCTTTTAGTATTCACAATGCGGACCACTAATTTTAGTGGTCCGCATTGTTGTTTCAAGGGAGAAAACGTGAATTTAAATATTGCCGGTAAAAATGCTTTAGTTACTGGAGGAACACGAGGTATCGGGCTTGCTGTAGCGAATGCATTAGCTGACGAGGGAGTTAACGTTGCTTTGTGCTCGCGCAATGAGGAAGAGGCGACAAATACCGCTAATAATATACGTACTTCTAAGGGCGTAAAATCTTTAGGCATTCGTGCAGATACAGGTGTTTCCTTAGATATTCAGAGTATGGTTGAGATTACGTTTCAAAATCTCGGTGGTATAGACATTCTTATCAATAACGCTGCGCGAGTTGGTGGCACCGGAGGCCCTGACACTCTCAGTTCCCTAAATGAAGAAATGCTTCAAAATGATTTTGACGTGAAAATATTGGGGTATTTAAGGTGCGCTAAAGCAGTGCTGCCCTATATGGAAAACTCGGGATGGGGTCGAATAATTAATATGGATGGCATGGCGGCACGCAATGCGGCTGGAATTAGTGGAGGCATGCGGAACGCAGCTGTAATGAATTTCACCAAAGTAATGTCTGAAGAAGTTGGAGTTATGGGTATCACTGTGAATGCTGTTCACCCTGCTGTTAGTAAGACAGAAGCCTTGATCCAAAGACTTGAGGCAAATGCAAAGAGAGATGGAGTTACGATAGAGGAAGCCGAGCAAAAAATTGCAAAAAATAATGCTATTAAAAGACTCGTTACTTCAGAAGAAATAGCATCGATTGTTACTTTCCTTTGTTCCCAGCAGGCTGGCTGTATAACTGGAGAAGCAGTTGCACCTGCAGGTGGTAATTCAAGAAGTGTATTCTATTAACCCCCGTGGGCTGTAGAATGTCTTTGGAGGAGATATATGGTCCTTAGTGACCGAACAATACGAGAAGAATTGGCAAAAGGCCGTATAGTTATTAACCCTCTTGAGGAAGGTTGTATTCAGCCTGCAAGCGTTGATTTGCATTTGGATCGTAATTTACTAGTTTTTAGGAATAATAAGATTCCCTATATAGACGTACGTGCGAGTAGTGAACGCCTTACTGATATGGTAACTATGGCTGATGATGACCCGTTTATGCTGCACCCTGGTGAATTTGTCCTTGGTAGCACTCTTGAGCATGTTGAAGTCCCTTCTGACCTAGTAGCTAGATTGGAAGGTAAAAGTTCTCTTGGGAGAATCGGTTTGCTAATTCATTCAACTGCAGGCTATGTAGACCCAGGGTGGAAGGGTCACTTAACGTTGGAATTGAGTAATGTTTCTAATTTCCCAATAACTCTCTATCATCGTATGAAAATAGGTCAAATTTCATTCTTGAAATTAACAACACCTGCAGACGTTCTTTATGGATCTGCCGAATTAGGGTCCAAGTACCAAGGCCAGCAAGACCCGACTCCAAGTAAAGTCCATTTGGATTTTGATAAAACTGAGGGTCACGCTTAATAGATTGGGATTTTTTCTCCTCTCAAGATTGGAGGAACATTGTTGTCTCAAAATCAATACATGAGTCGCGCAATTGAACTTGCTCAAATGGCGAGTGGGCATACAAGTCCGAACCCTCCAGTGGGTGCCGTCCTTGTTAAGAATGATCAAATAATAGGAGAAGGGTACACTTTGCCTGCTGGTCAAGATCATGCCGAAATCGTTGCTCTGAAGAATGCTGGTTCTAATGCGTTGGGTTCTGAATTATATGTAACGCTTGAACCTTGCGACCACTTTGGTAGAACGCCGCCATGCACAAGAGCCATCATCGATGCAGGGGTTAGAAAAGTTCACATAGCTTTAATGGACCCTGCACCGCATACCAAGGGACTAGGTGTTAGGAGCCTCGAATCTGCCGGAATTCAAGTTTCAATTTACGAACCCACACAACAATCTCTTCAATTAGTGGAGGCATTTGCTAAGCATATAACAACGGAATTTCCTTTTGTGGTAGCAAAATTTGCTATGAGTTTGGATGGGAAAATTGCCACAAAATTAGGTGAATCTCAATGGATTTCTAACGAGGATTCAAGGGCATACGCTCATATACTCCGCTCAGAATGCGATGCGGTAATTGTAGGTATAGGAACAGTGATAAAAGACAATCCTAGACTTACAGCCAGAGTGAAAACTCCGTTGGTTAAGCAGCCTCTCAGAGTTGTTCTTGATAGCGCCGGGCGCTTCCCTCGTTCTTCAGCGATGCTGAAAGAGGAAGGCGAAACTTTAATAGTAGTTTCTAACGAGGAGGCCGCTAGTCGCATTAAATTAATGGGCTTGGATGTTTTTATTGCTCCTAATTCAGAGGGGGCAATAGATATTTCGACACTACTCAAGGAATTAGGACGTAGAGGCATTGTATCTGTTTTAATAGAGGGAGGCGCTAACGTTTTAGGTTCTGTATTTGAAGCGCGACTTGTCGATAAAGTCGTCGTATTTATTGCACCTAGAATTATTGGAGGCTTAGGATCACCATCGCCTGTATTAGGGGACGGTATTGATGTACTTGCAAACGCAGTAAACTTGATAGATGTTCGGGTAACTGAACTAAATGGAGATATTGTGGTCGTGGGCTATATGCCGGGTTAAGGATTATGTTTACTGGAATAGTTGAAGAGCTTGGTAAGGTAATTGAGATAATGCCCAATCATTTGTGCATTGAAGGGCATGTTGTTATGGAAGCGCTTGAAATCAGCGATTCAATTTCTATCAATGGTGTATGTTTGACTGTCGTTGCTATAGAAAATAATTCGCTATGCGTTGACTTAAGTGCTGAAACTCTTAGGCGTACTAACTTGGGATTTGTCGAGGAAGGCCAATCAGTGAATTTAGAAAGAGCAGTAACCCCTTCAACCAGAATGGGAGGGCATATTGTACAAGGCCATGTAGACACCTGTGGGACAGTTGTGGATTTATCGGGGTCAACTACTGACTATGTATTAAAAATTAGCCTTGACGAAGATTATTCAAAATACATTGTGGGGAAAGGGTTTATAGCTATCGATGGAGTAAGTCTTACAGTGGTTGAGACTATTGATAATGAATTTACGATTGCGGTAATCCCATATACTTTAGAGAATACGGTCTTGAAATCGCGTAAACTTGGAGATTTGGTAAATATAGAGATAGATATTTTTGCGAAATATATAGAGCGCTTTATAAGCGCTAAGCAAGGTTAAAAATGCCCAGAATTACAGTGTATGAGGCAATTGAAGATATTCGCAGCGGCAAGATGCTCATCGTAGTAGATGACGAGGATCGTGAAAACGAAGGAGATTTTGTGATAGCTGCCGATTGGGTCACACCCGAAGCAATAAACATTATGGCAACTCATGGCCGTGGATTGATTTGCGTTCCCATGATTGAGGAACGGTTATTAAAATTGGAGATCGACCCGATGGTTGCTCATAACACTTCGAAGCATACTACTGCATTCACGGTTTCAGTCGATGTGAACAATGGCGGGACCGGCATTTCAGTTTTTGACAGAGCTGAAACAGTTAAAGCGCTTATTGGGCAGGAGACATTACCTTCTGATCTAGCAAGACCTGGACACATGTTCCCGTTGCGCGCTCAAGAAGGTGGAGTTTTGGTTCGAGCGGGGCAAACAGAAGCTAGCGTAGATCTTGCAAAAATGGCATCCCTTACACCTGCAGCCGTGATTTGCGAAATCATGAGTCAAGATGGAACTATGGCCCGCATGCCTGAACTGGAAGAAATTTCGGAATCTTTGGATATAAATATAGTTACCGTTGCAGATATAATTGCCTACCGATTGGAGCATGAACGTTTGATAGAACGCGTAGCAGAAGCACGGTTGCCCACCGACTATGGTGAGGCGAGAACGATTGCTTACCGTTCTGAAGTGGACCATTCGGAACATGTAGCCCTAGTCTTTGGAGATGTCGATACTGAAAACCCCGTATTAGTAAGAGTTCATAGTGAATGTCTGACTGGGGACGTTTTTGGAAGCTTGCGTTGTGATTGTGGTGTTCAAAGAGATATCGCAATTGATGCTATTGCTAAAGAAGGGAATGGAGTTTTTCTTTATATGCGGCAAGAAGGTCGAGGGATAGGCCTGCACAACAAGATAAAGGCGTACGCACTTCAAGATAACGGTGCAGATACTATAGAAGCAAATCAAGAATTGGGATTTGCACCGGATTTAAGACATTATGGCGTAGGTGCACAAATTCTTGTTGATTTAGGCGTTCAGAATATGCGATTGATGACTAATAATCCCAAAAAAATAGTTGGGCTTGAAAGTTACGGATTGAAAATTACTGAGCGAGTTCCTATTGTGGTGAGTAGTAATCCTGAAAATGATTTTTACTTAAAGACCAAGCAAAAAAAAATGGGGCATTTGCTTGATTCTCAAGAACTAAAATAACATCGAGTCAAGTACCTTAAATTTACTGTTCTTATTCAGTTGACTGGTTAAGTATCAAATGGCAAACGAAATTATTGGAAACCTTGATGGTCAAAATTTACGTATTGGCGTGATAGTTTCCCAATTCAATGAAACTATTACTGCTAGACTCCTGAAAGGAGCTCGTGAAGCGGCCGATTCTCATGGTATTAAAGAAGAAAATATTACTATAGTTTTTGTGCCTGGTTCTTTTGAATTGCCCGCTGCAGCAAGCAAAATGTTGGAAACTTCTAATTGGGATGCGGTTGTGGCATTGGGCTGCGTGATTCGAGGAGAGACACCTCATTTTGACCTTGTCGCATCGGAATCTGCACGAGGTATAAGTGAAGTTTCTAGGAAATTCGGCAAGCCTGTCATATTTGGTGTTTTGACTACTAATAATATGGATCAGGCATTAGCTCGGTCAGGCGGTTTTGCAGGGAATAAAGGTTTTGACTCAATGTCAACGGCGATCAAGATGGTGGGGGTCTTCGACGGGATTGAAAAATTTACGAATATTAACGGAGCTGCGGAATAATTATGTTACTTCAAGATCGACTAAATGATGATTTAAAAACAGCAATGAAGGCTCAAGATATCCTTACGAAGGATACAATCAGGCTGATTAGGGCTGCTATAAAAAATGTTGAAATCGAAAAAAGAAGTGAGCTCCCAGAAGAAGCTGTAATTGATGTTTTAGCAAAAATGTCTAAGCAGTATAGGGATAGTATCTCTACATACCGTGATAATGGGCGCGAAGATTTGGCAAAGAAAGAGGAAGATGAGCTTGAAGTGTTGATGCGTTACTTGCCAGCGCAGCTTTCAGAAATTGAAATCAGAGACTTGATTAATGCAGCTATAGCTGAAACTGCTGCTGCTGGGCCTCAGGACCGTGGCAAGGTTATGGGGATTATTATGCCTAAAATTAAGGGGAAGGCTGATGGAGGCGTAGTAAGTAAAATTGTTGGGGAGCTATTGGGCTGATTTACAATATATGAGGATTCTTTGAGTAATAAATTTGGAGTTCTAGTTTTTCCAGGGACATGGTCTGAGGGCGATTGGCTTTACGCATTATCAGAGGTAATGGGGCTTAATGCAGAGTACGTTTTTCATAAGCAAACTAATCTGCATGAATTTGATTGCCTTGTGATTCCTGGTGGTTTCTCGTACGGAGATTATCTAAGACCCGGTGCAATCGCACGATTCTCCCCTGTTATGGGCTCACTCATAAAATTCGCCAATGCTGGAGGGCCAGTGGTTGGCAGCTGCAATGGATTCCAAGTTTTATGTGAAGCTGGATTACTTCCTGGAGCATTAATAAGAAATAAAAGTTTGGAATTTCGGTGCCAAAGCCAAAATCTTAGGGTTGCAAATAATAATTCACCATTTACTTCAGAGCTGGATATTGATGAGATTCTTTCATTACCCATATCACATGGCGATGGGAACTATTTTGTGGATGAGCAAACTTTGGCGCAGATGGAATCGAATGGCCAGATAGCGTTCCAATACTGTAATTCTGATGGGGAAATCACCGATGAATCTAATCCTAATGGCTCGGTCTCTAATATTGCAGGAGTTACTAATGAGTCAGGGAATGTACTTGGACTGATGCCTCATCCTGAGCGAGTTGTTGAGCAAATTTTAGGTGGAACGGATGGATTGAAACTTCTGGCTTCAATAAATAATTTTCTTTCAAGGCCAGAAAATTAATGGAAAACCTACAACTACTACTTGAGCAAACAGCGTTAACCAACGACGAATATGATCTAATTGTTCGAAAAATTGGAAGAGATCCTAATGTTCTGGAATTAGGGCTTTTTGGAGCTTTGTGGAGCGAGCATTGTGGATACAAGCACTCTAAATCATTACTGAGAACTTTTCCCAATGATAGTGAGGCTGTAAAAGTTAAAGCTGGCGAGGAAAACGCAGGGGTAATTGATATCGGCGATGGCCTAGGAGTGGTCTTTAAGATTGAATCACATAATCATCCTTCTGCTGTAGAGCCTTATCAAGGAGCAGCTACAGGCATAGGGGGCATTGTTAGAGATATTCTTGCGATGGGCGCACGGCCCATTGCATTACTTAATTCCTTACGATTTGGAGAACTAAGCAAAGCGCGTAATAGGTACTTGTTCGAGGGAGTAGTAGCAGGGATTTCTGGGTATGGGAATTGTATAGGAGTTCCGAATGTTGGTGGAGAAGTGTTGTTTGCTCCTTCCTATGATGGTAATCCTTTAGTTAATGCAATGTGCGTAGGACTTCTTCAGATTGACCAATTGATGCGTTCTGCCGCCACAATACCAGGTTCACTTTTGATGGTAGTTGGATCTGCTACGGGAAGAGACGGAATCCATGGAGCTTCAGGCCTTGCCTCTAGATCTTTTGACGAAGATCGTGAAATGAGACCTACAGTCCAGGTAGGTGATCCATTTTTAGAAAAAGTGTTGATTGAGGGATGCTTGGAAGCTGCCAGCAGTGGTTATGTAGACGCTATGCAAGACATGGGAGCTGCAGGTTTGACAAGCTCCGTAATGGAATGCGTTGCGAAAGGTGGTACTGGGGTAGATTTAAATGTTGATTTGGTTCCAAGAAGAGAATCTGGCATGTCAGCATATGAAATTATGCTTTCTGAATCCCAAGAACGCATGTTATTGATAGTCCAGCCCGAAAATGAGGAGCACGTAAAATCGCTATTTGCTAAATGGGATCTAGTGGCAATAACTATTGGTACAGTGACGAGTAGTGGACGTGCACGAATTTATGAGGGAGGTAAGATTGTTGCTGATTTAGACATACCCACATTGGTAGAAGCTCCTATTTATCAGCCAGATTCACGCCGACCAGCTTATTTAGATGGATTGTTGAATGTGGCTATGCCGCCTGCGCCTAACGTCAAAGATGTTTTGAAAATTTTCAAACTGCTTCTAGCATCTCCTAATATTTCTAGCAAAAAGCAGGTTTATAGTAGGTATGATCATGAAGTACAAACGAGAACTGTGGTAAAGCCTGGGGAAGGGGATGCTGCAGTCCTTCGGTTAAAAAAGTCGACAAGAGGTTTGGCTGTATCAGTTGATGGTAACGCAAGATACACCTATTTAAACCCTTATGTAGGTGGAGCTATGGCAGTGGCGGAAGCGTGCCGAAACGTAGCGGTGACTGGCTCAACGCCAATAGCAGTTACAGACTGCTTAAATTTTGGGAACCCTGAAAAACCAGAAGTTTATTATCAATTGCAAGAATGTATTCGTGGCATGTCAGATGCATGTCGTTCTCTAGGGGTTCCTGTCATCAGCGGTAATGTTTCCCTTTATAATGAAACAGAAGGAAAATCTATTTTCCCGACAGCAATTGTTGGTGCGTTAGGGGTAATTAATGACTGTGAAAAGCTTATCCCCACAAGCTTTCAAAATATAGGCGACTGTGTTTTATTAGTTGGTCAAGGGCTGAATATTGACGAAACTAGTATGCCCGCAAGCGAGTACCTAGCTAGGATGTATGAATTAGAGGCTGGTAACCCGCATTTTGATTTGCAGAGGGAAGCATCGCTCCAAAAATTCCTATTAGAAGTTGGAGCATTAGGATTGTTAAATTCAGCACACGATTGTTCGGAAGGTGGTGTAGCAGTCGCAATTGCAGAGTGTTGCATAGTCGGAGGGATAGGATTCAATGGGACTGGTGATTGGCAGAACCCTAGGTGGGATACCGTTTTATTTGGCGAACTACCATCACGTGTAATTGTAAGTTGTGATACTGCAGTAGAAAATCAATTAATGGAAATTGCATTGCGCTATGAATTACCTATCACGAATTTAGGGATAACTAAAGTGGAGGATTTTACGATCGATTCACTACTAACATGCTCAATACACGAATTGAGTGATGTTTACTACAAAGGGCTGGATAACGCCTTGAATTGAACGTAGGTACGTTATTTGTGTATTTTGATTTCTTTCACCACTTGCGGTTTTTGCTACTAGTAGATTCAAATTGAGACATCATGTTGGCGCATGTTTTTATTGTTATCCGTTATCATTAAGTATTAGGGGCATAAAAAAGCTCGTTTTAATAGTCAGGGGAGTTTTATGAAGGTAATTTTTTTAGAGGATGTTGTCGGAACTGCGGATGCGGGCGAAGTAAAAGAAGTCAAAAATGGTTTTGCTCGTAATTTTCTTTTACCGCAAGGCCTTGCTGCGCCTGCCACAAAAGATCAAATTCAAAGAGAACAGGCTATAAAAGCTGCTGCAGTAGAGAAAAGATTGAAATTTTCACAAGAATGGAAAGTAGTAGCTGACGCTGTAAATGGAACACAGATTTCACTGGAAGTTCGTGTTGGGCCTACTGGGCGTCTTTTTGGTTCCGTTACTAGTAGGGCGATTGCTGAGAAATTGTCTGAGGAAACCGGTCGTGATATTGACCATCGTCATGTTTTGTTAGGTGCTTCAATTCATGAACCAGGGGATTATGACGTTACTATCAGACTATATCGGGATGTAACTGCAGAGATTAAAGTTAAAGTCATTCCTGAAGGGTATGTTGCTGCAGAGGATGAAGCTTTTGGAGACGTTGATACACCTGCAGAAGATTCGCAGGCTATGAATGAAGATTCCCAGATCGTCGATGCAGAAGCATCAGATGAAGCAGAAATTACGAATGAGGAATCGGAAGTTACAGAAGAAGCTGACTAATTGCAGTCCTTGGAGAGCGTGAAGACTAAATGTATGCAGAGAAACTTCCACCGCATGACCCTGATGCTGAAGAAGCTGTCGTAGGCTCTCTTTTGATTGACGGAGAAACAATTAATCGTATTGCGACTGTGGTTAAATCAGAAGATTTTTACCGAGAGCGTAATCGGTGGTGTTATGAGGCATGTCAATCGCTCTACCATCGTGGGGAGGCAATTGATCAGATTAGCGTTGCAAGAGAATTATCCTTGAAGGATAGATTGGAAGAAGTAGGAGGGGCTGCTTATCTTAGCCACCTTGTCAATGTAGTCCCTACTTCTGTTCACGCAGAGTTCTTTGCGCAGATCGTTAATCGTACAGCGACAATGCGCAGGCTTATTCAAGCAGCAAGTGAGATTGCAACGATTGGCTATAACGATGCGCCTGACACTGAACAGGCTTTGCAACAAGCAGAAGACTTATTATTTAAAGTTCGCAATACTCATGTGACTCGAGATTTTGTCACTATCAGAGAAGTACTGGATCAATACCTTGAAGATACCTCGAATATTGAGGCGATGGATCAGAGGGTTGCTCCTATTCCGACTGGTTATACAGATATAGATAATGCGCTTGGGCGGTTGCAGCGAGGTGATTTGTTTATCTTGGCGGCTCGACCTGCACTAGGAAAATCTACCTTGGCAATGAACATTGCAAGAAACGCAGCTGGTCAGGGTGCCGTTGTAGGTATTTTTAGTTTGGAAATGAGCCGGGAACAATTAGCATTAAGGTTGCTTTCCGCGGAATCCGAGGTCGATAGCTATTTGATGCGTTTGGGTCTCTTGGGTGAATCAGCTACAGATCGGGTTATGACAGGAATTGGTGAGCTTTCTGACTTATCAATATATATGGATGATTCTCCTGCACAGGCTGTACTAGAAATGCGCGCGAAATTGAGGAGATTACACACCGATCGTGGTGTCGATCTTGTGATCGTGGATTACTTACAGTTGATTGCAGGTAGAGAAAGCAGAGGAGAGAATAGGGTTCAGGAATTAAGCGAAATAACTAGGCAACTTAAGGCAATCGCGCGAGATCTGAACGTTCCTGTTATTGCGATTTCCCAGCTTTCTCGTGCCATAGAGCAAAGACCAGACCATTATCCCCAGTTGTCGGATTTGAGAGAATCTGGTTCTATTGAACAAGATGCAGATGTAGTTGCTTTTATACACAGAGAAGATCGATACACTACGGCAGAACAATGGGAGCAAAGGCACCCGACAGAGCCGTATCCTGAAAACTTGGCTCAGCTAGTGATAGCTAAAAATCGCCATGGTCCTACGAAATCAATACATTTGTATTTTAGAGGGAATTTCTCTAGATTTGAGAATCTTGCAACTGAGTTAACTTCTAATGAGCGGTGATTTGTTTAAAGGGTTTGACTCTAAAAATAAACTCATCCCAGTGCCTAGCGTGCTTTTAAGTTCGCTTCTTGTCGAAATTGACGATTTTGCAGAACTGAGATGTACTCTTCGTTTATTTTGGCTACTTTATCAGGCCAAAGGTTTTCCTAAGAAAATAAGATTTGAGCATTTGTGCAATGACGACGTATTACTTAAGTGTTTAGGTACGCCTGAAGCAATTAAGGAGGGTTTCAAAAAGGCCATCAATAGAGGAACCGTTTTAGAAACCGATGGCTGGTACAGAGTTAACAATGGACAAATAGACGAAAACGAAACTCGATTTCAGTTAGATCAACTAGCGGTTCTTGAGCTGCAGCACGATCGCCCGAATATATTTAGTCTTTATGAAGAGAATATTGGCTTGATTACTCCAATAATTGCTGAAGAATTGCAATACGCGGAAAAGGAGTTTCCTCCGAGTTGGATTCAGAGTGCGATTGAAGAAGCAGCAAAGAATAATGTTCGTAATTGGCGTTATATAATGGCGGTTCTAGATTCTTGGAAAACCAAGGGGAAGGGAGGGTTTCGTGGAGAGCTTGGGCGACATACTGAAAAGATTACAGCAGCAGAGTATATCCAACGCCGACGTAATTCCTAATTGGGTAGAAGAACTAGAAAATACGAATGACCTAGTGACCTGTACCTTTTGTGGCGGCAGAGGCTGGGTAAGGGCAGATCTTCCAGTTAACGACCCAAAGTTTGGGACTGCTATTCCGTGTACCTGTAAAAGAATTGACCAAGGCGATATCCGCCTGCCTAGATTGCAAAAATTCAGCAACCTCGGGGTACTTGGGACTGTTGATTTTGATGATGTTTCCAGAACTGGACCTTCCGAGATTGCCGAGTCACAAGCACGTTATCTAGCAGCTTATGATGCTGCCCTTGAATTTTGTAATAATCCACTAACTACCATGGTATTTGTAGGCGGGAATGGTACTGGTAAAACTTATTTGGCTGCAGCAGTTGCTAATAGTTTGATTAATAATGGACATCCCGTATTTTTTTCGTTTGTTCCTGATCTGCTAGACCAACTCAGAGGGTCATTCACCTCAGATGCTGATTTCAATTACGATGAAATGTTTGAGCAAGTTAAGAATGTCCAAGTACTGATATTAGACGACTTGGGCATACAAAGTAGTACGCCCTGGGCCGAGGAGAAACTGTTTCAAATAATTAACCACAGATTCCTTAGTTCTTTACCAACATTGATTACTTCATCCGTTCCACTTGAAAGGATGGATGGGAGATTGCAAAGTAGGTTGTCAGATCCTAGAACGTCACGCGTTATTGATTTAGGTGGTAGTTCTAGGACTAGAAGTAATACTATGGGGCTTATCGAACCAACAATGCTGAAAAATATGACTTTTGGCTCGTTTGATATAGAGGGAAAGGCATATGATCGACAAGGGAGAGAGACTTTAAATGCAGCTAGAGCAATATCTTTAGCATTTTCAGCTAATCCCGAGGGTTGGCTAGTCCTTGTTGGGGACTCAGGTTGTGGGAAAACGCACCTAGCAGTTTCAATTGCTAATGACCGTATGGCAAAAGGTGATGAAGTTTTTTTCGCTTTTGTGCCAGACTTACTGGACCATTTGCGCTACACCTTTAGCCCAGATAGTCGAGTAACATATGATGAATTATTTGATCGTATAAAGCAGGCTTCATTACTGATGCTTGACGATTTAGGATCTGAGAGTTCCACAACTTGGGCTAATGAGAAGCTTTATCAAATAATTGTTCATAGGCACAATGCCCAACTTCCTACTGTAATAACTACACGAGCCATCCCCTCTGCTGCTAAAGACCCTGTTGCTTCCAGGTTAAATGACGCCAGGTTAGTCCAGATAATGCCAATTACAGCTCCAGATTATAGGGATGTAGGTCGTTAGGAAGGAAGTTACCCTGTTATGGGAACGAATTTTGAAAGCCGCCTAAGCGAGTGTGTATTTTGTGATGTCATCGCAAATAGAGTCCCGCGTAAAGTGCGATACCAGGATAATGAACTAATTGTTTTTGAGAATGCTTTAGATTGGGTTCCTATTATGTACATAATTGCACCTAAGGTACATTTAACTCAGTCGGAATTTTGGTGTTCAAGTCTATTCCTTAATGCTACTAGAGTAGCGGTGCAAATCGGTGAATCTGATGCAGTAAATGGATTTAGATTGGTATCTAACTTTGGGGATGATGCAATGCAATCACAGCCGCACGGGCATTTGCACCTTTTAGGCGGGGATCATCTTGGTTTGTATGTGGATTTTCCAGATAAGAGCGAATTCTGGTTGAAAATTTACGGCCAGAGTGCGTATGATCCTAAGAAATTCCGAGCACTAAATGATTGAATTGCTACTTGTAGGAGCAGGAGGGTTTATTGGTTCTACTTTTCGCTATGTGTTGATGCAACTTTTTTCCAACATTGCAAGCAATTCTAGTTTCCCATGGGGGATTTTTATAGCCAATATTTCAGGCTCTTTATTAATAGGACTATTGGCAGGTTTAACGGAATCAAGAAATGCCATTAATCCGGAGATTCGTTTATTCCTATTCGTGGGGTTGCTGGGAGGATTTACTACTTTCTCTTCTATAACGAACGATACACTTACGTTATTTCGTAGCTCGCAATTTGTCTTGGCCTTCGCAAATATAGGACTTACTGTATTTTTAGGAATGCTATTCGTTGCACTAGGTTATTTTCTGGCTCGTTCTAATTAATTTGAGTAATATACTTCATATTTCCCAACTCCGGAGATTGAATGACTACCCGTAAAAGAATTTCAAACATGCGATATGACCCTCAAGAAATTGACGGGAAATGGCAGCAAAAATGGGAAAAGGACGATATATATAAAATTGACGAAAGTTTAGATCGTCCGAATTGGTACGCTTTAACTATGTACCCCTATCCTTCAGGTGATTTACATGTGGGTCATTGGTATGCCATGGCTCCTTCCGATGCACATGCGAGATATATGCGAATGCGTGGTTATAACGTACTCCATCCGATGGGATTTGATGCATTTGGATTGCCTGCAGAGAATGCTGCTATAAATCGCGGTATCCACCCCCATACATGGACAATGGATAATATCGAAAGGATGCGCGGGCAGCTACGTTCGATGGGATCGATATACGACTGGAGCCGAGAAGTAGTTACGTGTGACCCCAAATACTATCGTTGGAATCAATGGTTTTTCTTAAAAATGTATGAAAAAGGTTTGGCTTATCGCTCGGCTGCTCCAGTTAACTGGTGCCCGACATGTCAGACTGTGCTTGCAAACGAGCAAGTAGTAGATGGTAGATGCGAAAGGACGGACGATATTGTTGTCCGTCGTGAGATGGATCAATGGTTCTTCAAAATTACTGATTATGCAGATGAATTATTAGATTTCTCTGGCGTGGTGGAATGGCCTGAGCGTATTCGGTCTATGCAAACTAATTGGATTGGAAGGAGCGAAGGCGTAGAAATATCTTTTGATATTTCTGACTATGGTCTTGCAGAAACAGAGATAAAAGCTTTTACAACTCGAATAGACACCATTTTTGGGGTTACTTACTTGGCCCTTGCACCTGAGCATCCCCTGGTTGAGAAAATAGCAACCTCTAATCATATTGAACAAATTCGACAATATATCAATAAAACTAGTGAAGAATCTGAGATCGACAGGCTTGCAACTGATCGAGAAAAGACGGGCGTGTTTACTGGGGCGTATGCAATAAATCATCTAAATGGATCTCATATTCCAATATGGATTAGTGATTATGTCCTTTTAACGTACGGAACAGGGGCAGTAATGGGTGTCCCTGCACATGATCAAAGAGACTTCGAATTTGCTCAAAAATTTGAGTTACCAATTACTGTTGTAGTTAGCCCTCCCCAATGGGACGGTTCTGATTTACAAGCTGCATGGGTGGAAAAAAAGGGAGTACTAGTAAATTCACAACAATTTGATGGACTTCCTAATCACGAAGGATATGAAGCCATTGCCGATTTAGTGGAATCTGCTGGATATGGAGGAAGAAAAGTTGGTTATAGGATTAGAGACTGGCTGATCAGTCGCCAACGCTACTGGGGCACCCCCATACCTATAATTTATTGCGATAATTGTGGTGTTCAGCCTGTCCCCTTTAATGAATTACCTGTCCTTTTGCCTGAGAATGCAGAATTTAAACCAACGGGGGAATCTCCTTTAAAATATAGTAGTGAATTTCTCAATGTGCCATGTCCTTCCTGTAGGATTCCTGCCAGGCGAGAGACAGATACTATGGACACTTTTGTAGATTCATCCTGGTATTTCTTACGTTACGTCAGCCCTGAATCTTTAGACGCTCCGTTTGATTCGAACAAAATAGGATTATGGAACCCGGTTGATCAATATACTGGTGGTGCAGAGCATGCTGTAATGCACTTACTCTATGCTCGATTTTTCACAAAAGTAATAAGGGATTTGGGCCTAATTGAATTTGGGGAACCTTTTTTAAGGCTTTTTAACCAAGGCACTGTTCTCTCCAACCATACAAAAATGAGTAAAAGCCGAGGCAATGTCATTGCCCCTGATATTTACACTAAAGAACTTGGGGCGGATGTGGTTCGACTATACCTGATGTTTATGGGCCCTTGGGAAGGTGGTGGTGACTGGAGCGATTCTGGTATTAATGGTGTTGCCCGATGGGTGAATCGTTTATGGGATTTATGTACTAAAACCTCAGAGGCGCTGCCAGAAAAGGAGCAGGAATTAGATCGAGAGCTTTTAAGGAAAATGCACCAAACGATCAAAAACGTAATTACTGATTACGATCGATTTAAGTACAACACAGCTATTGCTGCGATGATGGAACTTACAAACGCCGCGTCTCCTGCATATGAAAAAAAATTAGTATCACAGAAGGTTTGGATTGAATTAATTTCGAATCTTCTACTTTTGATTGCACCGATGGCTCCGCATTTGTCTGAAGAGCTTTGGGAGATTATTGGCAAGGAATATAGTATCCATCAAAACATGTTGCCTGCGTGGGATGAAGAGCTGTGCGCAGATGATGAAGCAACACTTGTGGTACAGGTTAATGGCAAGGTTAGAGATAAAATTATGGTGGCTGCATTAATAAATGAAGAAGATGCTCGGGATGTGGCACTATCTTCAAATAAGATCCAGGAGCATCTTTCAGGGAAAGAGATTGTAAAAATTGTGTTTGTTTCAGATAGATGTTTATTGAGCATAGTGGCCAAATAAAGCAAGCTATCAGTAAACTGAGAAAGTAGAACCTTCAGCAGTACGTCGAACTTCTATCCTTAAAGGGAAAGCCTCTTTAATGGAATCTAGGTGTGTAATTACCAATATACATTCAAACTGATCCTCAATTGCCTTTAAGACCTCAATTATTCGATCTCTTCCGTCTGTGTCTTGCGTCCCAAACCCCTCATCTATAAACAATGTTGGTAGAGGTGCTCCGGAACGCCATGCTAGCAATTTACTAAGAGCTATCCGTATAGCAAAATCGACTCTGAAACGCTCTCCTCCACTAAACATTTCATACGATCGCGTACCTAGTTCATCCGCGACGATTATTTCTAGAGTTTCAGCAACATCAGAGCTTGTATTCGCACTTTTTCGTTGCTTTTGAGTTTCTAATCGTATAGACATTTTCCCGTCGCTCATACGGTGGAGTAACTCATTGGCTTCGTCTTCTAACCGAGGAATTGCGGCTTCAATTAACAGAGCTTGAACGCCTCCCTTCCCAAAAGTTATTGCTAACTCAGTGTAAATTGAAGATTCAAAAGCTAAATTTTTCCGCTCATTTTCTAATGCGCTTAATTCAAGTTTCGCTTTTTCAATTTCCTTCAATTCTTGTAATAAGGATCCTTCTTCATTCAGTAATTTGTTTTTTTCGGATTGCGCAATTTGCAAGGAGTTATCAAGGGCTGCTTTTTCTATATTTAAAGAAGAAAGCTCTTTGACTTTTTCTCTGATGGAAACCAATTCAGTCGTATTTCGAGCTAAATCATCTTCATTATCCTGAATTCGGGCTTTCAACGATATTTGTAACTCCAAGTCTTCATTCAGCCTTGAGTTTGCTAAAAGAAGCTTCTGATGAGACTCTTCCCATATGAGAAGCTTTGAGATTTTGTCCTTAGACAATTCGATTAGCTGAGGATCGTAATTTAACTCATTTAATTGCGCTCGGATTTTTTCGCACTCGACTTGTTCCCTTGGTGCATAATTACACTCTTTAAGATTGATTTCGAAGCCTGAAAGCTCTGCCCGTAGTTTTTCGTACATCTCAAATGCTTTCAAGGAATTGTCTAGAAGGGTTTTAAGCTCTCCTCGGGTTCTCTCCGAGTCGATTATTGCGGAAGTAATACTCGCATTAGAATCGTTATATTGTTTCTCTAGGCGTGTATAGATCGACTCTTCGGATTCGATCAGTTCGCTTTTTTCTTTATATAAGGAACGCTGAGATTCAATTGTTTGATTATAGGTTTTCTGGAGCCGTTCAATGCCATCTGCAGTTAGTAACGTTTCGCACAATGGACAGCTATGTTGACTGGAGTGGGCATGCTGAAGGATTTGTAATTTTTCCTTAGTGGCATTTCCTTCTGTGTATAAATTATTTTTTGCATGCTTGAGTGCTTCTATTTTTTTGTAACGCTCATTATTTTTTTTGTGATCTTCAGCTAATTCAAGCAGCTGGCTTTTGAGTTTTTCAATTTCGATACCAACAGAACTGTACTGAGACTCTAAAGAATTTCGAGAGTCGATCTTGGGTTGGAGCTCATTCTGCATAGTCTGTTGGATGGAGGCGATTTTCGCTTCTAAACTCACTCGAGATTCGTTAATTATTTTTTCTAAAGGTGCTAGTTCTACTTGGAACGCTAAAGCCTTTTGTGCGGTAATATTCAAGGAATTGAGGATTGCTTTTTCGTCCTGTAGAGCAGCGTATCCTTGAAGAATTGGTTCTGAGCTAGCCTGAATTTCATAATGTTCATTAATTTTAGATTCAAGATTTAGTAACTCTGTATCAAATTCTTTTTTTCTTCTGCTATATCGTTGCTCAGATTCTTCCCTATCAATTTGGTAAGATCGCAATTGCTCTAATTCAATGATGGTTGAATTAATTGTGCCCAGCTTCAAAAGCAAGTGAGCTTCCAAATCATTGGATTTGGCTAGCTGATTCCCTACGCTGGATAATGCAATTTTTTTAGCATCGTAATTTGAAATTTGTTCTTCTAGCCGGAGGCTTATCGAATTAGACGTAGACAGATGACCTTGCAAATCTCGTGCGTGCATTTTGGCACGATCCTCTAACCGATCATAAAGTCCTAATCCTAGTACTTTAGTAAGAACCTCTTTTCTTTGTGTGGGGCTAGACATTGTAAAAGCATCTGCTCGGCCCTGGACGAGGAATGCGCTATTCACAAATGTGTCATAGTCCATATTGATTAGCCGTATAATGAAAGACTGAGTAGCGGTAATTGAGTCCCCAGTAATAGGGGCGTAATTACCATCAGTATTTTTCAAATAAAGTTCTAAAGAGCTTTGAGGAGTGCTTCTAGCCTTCGAGTATCTTCTAGAAACACGATATCGATTATTCGAAATATCAAAAATGAGATCGACTGACATCTCATTTTGCCCATGATGTAATAGTTGGTCTGTTCTTTGCCCCCGAGCTCTGCCCCATAGAACCCAAGTTATTGCATCCAATAACGCAGATTTTCCGTTGCCATTGGGGCCGCAAAGGCATGCAACATGTACATCTTCGAGCACGAGATTCGGTGCCGCTTCTCGGTAGGATAAGAAATTCTTTAATGAAAGTTGTATAGGTAGCAAAATTTGCTCAATAAATAAAGATAAGTAATTTTATCATCGTTTTTTTTAAGTGATCCGATGAGGAGTATACAAAAAATATGATTTCTGGTTACAGAAATCTTGCTACCCTTGGGGGTGGGTGCTAGCATCATGGTGATGGAGATTCAAGATTTCCTGAATTTAAGCGTGAGATATAGCGGAGCTAGTAATCAATGACTCTACACATAGTGGTTACAGCCAAGCAAGTTGTAGACCCTGAAACTCCTGCTTCAGCCTTTGTAATAGAAGACAAAAAAGTGGCTATTTCTGCAAATTTTTCGCCCGTAATTAATGGGTATGATGAACAAGCGGTGGAAGCGGCCTTAAGAATTAAAGAAGCTGTTGGAGATGCTCGGATTACGGTCCTTTCCTGTGGCCCCAGTTTTGCTTTGGATGTAATAAAGAAGCCCTTGGCTATGGGCGCTGATGATTTAATTTTGCTTCAGGATCCTAATTTTGAAAATAGTATAGATCCAACCTTAGTGATAAAAGCACTTGCCATTGCTATAAAGAAAATTGGAGATGTAGATTTAGTTATTTCAGGCAGGCAAGCCAGTGATTGGGACAATGCTCTTGTACCAATTGGGATAGCTGAGTTTCTTGATTGGCCTTTGGCCACAATTGCACGAAAAATTGATGTTGAAGGTACGAAAGTGACAGTTGAACGTGTGCTCCCCGATGGGTATGAAATAGTAGAAACATCAACACCTGCGGTTATTACTGTTTCTAATGAGTTAGGGAATCCACGATACCCGAATATGCGCGGCATAATGGGAGCTCGTAGGATTCAACCAACAATTTGGGATACTAATGAGTTAGAACTAGCGGGAGAAGCCGTAGATATTGCGATGGAGCTTGTCTCACTGGAAAAACCTACCAAGCTGGTTCAGACAGAGATCATTGAAGGCGAGGACGAAGCAGATTCTGGAAGGAAGTTAGCACTAAGATTAAGAGAAGAGCGTGTGATTTAATGGCAAAAGCGTTGATTGTAGGTGAAATTCATAATCAGGAATTGACTGCAACAACTCTTGAAAGTATTGCTGCTGCACAAATACTTGAAGCCTCGAGCATAGCGGTAATAATTGCGGGTTATGATATTGAGTCTATTGCAGAGCATGCGATATTTGCAGGTGCTGATCATGTCTATACTGTTTCAGAAGGTCCTGCAGCAGACGGTGAATTCGACGATCTTGTAAATGCGGCGTACAAAGTGGCCATCGAAATTAAGCCTGATTTTGTTTTAGGTTCCAAAACAATTACAGGTCGTGACGTTATGCCTCGACTTGCCTTTCGCTTAGGTACAATTTTAGTTACAGATTGCATGTCACTGGAGCGTGATGATGCTCGGCGAATTTGCGCTACTAGGCCGACGTATGGCGGGAATGTGAACGCAAAAGTTGCATGTCTTGGAGAACCCGCGGTTTTGTCATTGAGACCTAAAAGCTTTGAAGTAAATGATTCAGACCGCTCTAGGAAAGGCGAAATTCAGGAAGTCGTATTTGACTCGAATATTCGCACGAGAGTAATCAAGAAAATTGAAGAACAATCTGAAGGAATAAGCCTTCAAGATGCCAAGACTGTCATCGCCGGAGGGAGAGGCCTTGGCGGCCCTGAAGCATTTTCAAAACTTCATGATCTCGCTCTAGTCCTGGGGGGGGCAGTTGGAGCATCTCGTGCTGCATGCGATGCAGGGTGGGTTCCTTCGAGCTATCAAGTAGGACTTACAGGAAAAACTGTGACACCTGATTTATATATTGCAATAGGTATTTCTGGAGCGAGTCAGCATATGGCAGGATGTAGCAATTCAAAAACACTTGTTGCAATCAATAAAGATGAGGGAGCAAATATTTTCAAAGAAGCAAGATTCGGTGTGAAGGGTGACTGGGAAAAAGTACTTCCTGCATTCATAGAGCAGTTACACGAGTTAATAGATTAAGAATACAAGGTGAACTGATGGCAGATTCTGAATTTGAACGAGAAATGGCTGAGGCAATAGAGAATGCTGAAATTGCTGAAGTTGTCTGCGTTATTTTACCGATGATCAACCAATGCCTTGTATTTGATAGTCGGGCTACGGAAAATGATCCGCCCATTATTACCGTTTCAGCCCCTCTTGGATCTGCAGATCGACGCTTGCGGCATGTTAATCGTGCCAGACCGCACCTTCCTCATGCTCATGCTTTAGCAGTTATCCCTTGGCATAGCTCAATTCAAAGCTTGGTAGATTCATTGGTTTGGGAGATGCTATTTCGCAGGATTACCCTATCGGGCTCTTCTCTTTGCTTGGAACAGTGTTCAAACGCCCTTGAAGAGCTTAAGCAGTTTGAAAGGCAGGCTATGGTCTCTATGATTAGAGGACAGGGTCCATATCATACAATTTGGTCTCGTTCTTCGACTTAATGCTTGCTAGAAATAACATTGTTTAAAGGCAAATTTTATTGCGTCTAACAATTTTTAGAGATGGTAAATTATCCCCCCCTTCGGTCTTCTTGTTAATCAGCTTACTTCTATTTACTGCGACTGTAATCGCAAGCGTGTTTTTCACTAATTCATCTAATTCTTATGACCGAATCCTCAAGGGTAATAAACAAAATTTGATTCACTGGGAGATTTCCAATTTCTTTAATAAATGGATCCATTTAAGTACAACCCTATTTCGACATGAATTATCAGAATCTGAGAAACAGGTAAAAATAGTAAAATTTTTTGAACTTGTGGGGTTGCAACATTCAGAAAAAAGTAAATTGGAATACCTAATCGCACAGAATGCTGATCAGGATGAAATTTTACATATAGGGGAGGAAATTGAACGTATACAGGGCCAAATAATATCGATAACTCCGCTAGTAGAAGAGCTATTAGAAGCAAAGGTGTCCAAAGTTTTATCTGAAAATAATATTATCGATGAATGGGGCCCAGTTCATTGGCCACCAGTAGATTTTACATTTGAACCTGGGGGATTACTTTTAATGACTTCTCCAGTGGAGAGGATTTTTCGTCAACGTGAATTTCTCCTACAGCCTAATCTCAGTTTGCTGGAACAAATTAGCATTGAAAATCATATTGAAGAGGCGCACCCAGACACATCAGCCCTAGTGATTCGTATTGGAGGAGTTGCAACATATCCTGCGCAAATTAGGAATACCTCATCTCTACATGGTGCTTTAAATTTAATTTCGCATGAATGGCTTCACCATTGGCTTATTTTCCGCCCCTTGGGTAAGAAATGGTTTGAAGGTGGGGAATTAAGAACTATTAATGAAACTGTGGCAAATATTTTCGCAGAGGAAATTGGTGACGAGACCTATTTGCTAATTACAGGGCAAAAAATAATAAGAGAGCCGTGGACCCCTGCAACTCAACGCTCTCAAATCATTGTTAGTAACCAATTCGATTACAAGGCTGAGATGAGACGTACGCGGCAGAAATTAGAAGCGTTACTTTCAGTGGGGTCGGTAGAGGATTCGCAAATTTACCTTGAAGATAGAAGAAGATTTTTTGTAAATCAAGGTTATAACATAAGGAAATTAAATAATGCATGGTTTGCTTTTTACGGCAGTTATGCGGATAGTGGCGGGTCTATCAGCCCGATTGAATCACAATTAAGATTCATTCGATTACAATCAATTGATTTGCGGGATTTCCTATCGAAAGTTAAGCAGATTGACGAAGTTGGGCAATTAGAGAAGATCGCTATGGGGTTAGGCTGGACAGCTGAGCAACTACACTCTTACCACTGAGGTAGACTTGAGGGAATAGAGCCTTCCGTAATTTGCTTTTGAACTCCATCTGGATTCATAACAAAAAGTTGACTTAATCCAGAGGTTATTGATTCGAAAACTAGCCGTTCGTCGTTGCTCCATTCTACCGATGTTTCATCAACGGGACTTCTAGTTAGCGTTTCTAGGTCTTCTCCATTAGGAGAAACAGTGAAGATATCAACATTACCGTTTCTATCCGATAGGAACGCTATTCTTTGACCATTCTCTGACCATACTGGTGCAAAATCCCGCCCAGGAGTGCTTGTGATTCTTAACGCTTGCCCACGAGGCCCATTTTCGCCAATTTCAACTACGTAAATATCTTCACTCCCGTCTCTGGTCGATACAAAGGCTAGCTGTTTAGAATCGGGTGACCATACTGGATCACGATCGTTTGATTGTGAAATCTGTATTCGATTTACTCCATCGGGGTTTCTTAAAAATATCCCAGTAGAATTACCATTATTGTCTAACACTGAAAAGGCAATAAGCTCTCCGCTGGGCGACCAAGATGGATCGATTTCACTATCACTACCAAATAATAAACGATTAGGACGTAAATCCGATAAATTCAACCAATGAACTTGAGGAACTCCGTTATCAGATTGAGAGGTGTATGCGATACGATCACCTTTAGGAGACCAAGAAATTTGAGATTCATCTACTCCAGTGTTTGTAAGACGCATGAAATTAGAACCATCTGCAATTGCTAAATAAATTTCATGATTCCCATCTCTATTGCTTATGAAGGCTAAGTGTTGCCTATCTGGAGACCAGACAGGCGCAAAATTGTCAGAGTTACTACCAGCGGGATCCATCGTTATAATTCGCTGATCTGTCCCATCAGGCATAGACACGGCTATAGCGCGTGACCCTTCCTCACCTAGTGTGTAAGCGATATAGCCGGGTTCGGCAAAGAGTCCGCAGGCAGTTAAGCTCAATCCAATGGACAATGCGGCCCAAATGGATAATGCGAATTCTGCAAAGGATTTTTTTCTTTTTAAGTAGGAATTCATAGCACATCACAAGGTACCAGCAGATAGCAAGAAACTCTATGATTTTGTCTAGCGATTAAATTTGATTAAACCGCCTAATCAAAAAGGTAGCCACCTTTCATTGGATAGGTTCCTGGATGAGGATCTTGTTCTGGGAGGGACAAACATGCCGTAGCCTAATCCGCCTAATGAACCGATTATGCCACCGCCTATAAGTATTACAGGGGGTAGCCATACTGGTGGATCTTTAAATCCGTCTATGCAGTTAATTGATGCATTGCCACCTGCTTCATATATTTCAATTGCTTCGATACATCTTTGCGCTTCAGCAACAAATACAGATTGAATGAATAATGCAGGTACTGCGCTAAGTGCAAGCCCTGAAAAACCTACAATTAATGTAAATTTAATAGATCGTAAAAAACGTTTCCAAGGATTTAAGCCAGCTTTGTTCATACGTTCAGGAGTTTAGATCGCTGATCAGGGCGTAATTTAGAGGTGGCAATTTGAAAAATATTTTTAGAAGAATATCCTTTCCATTCTTCTAAAAATTCAATTACTCTACCTGCTTGTAATCGAGTTGCTTCTAATAGCATTGTTCCCACTCCTCGCTGGACGTCAGCGTTATTATCCTTCATGAGAATTGCAGCAACTTCTAAAGCATCCGTAAGAAATCGGCCTTCGCGCACTAATGGATTGAATGAAGAAATTGAGGATCGGCGTTTCGAAGCATTGTCAGAGCGTGCCCATTCACGCATAGTTTTGACCAAGGAAGGCTTTGCGGCAAGGCAAGGGCTTATACAATTAATAGCAAATGAATCGGCAGTCCGAGGTGAATTTACTAGGTCTACCCATGGTGATATGTTTTCAAAATCTGAAGCGGAAATTAATCGTGCAAGGGCACCCACCAATTGGCCTCCGATAAGCGCTTCTTCGTACTTGAGTGATTGGAAAAGGGCGTCAGCAATATGAATAGTTTGCGAAAGGCCTTCTGCCCTTAATTTTCGAACCGCATCTAGCCCAATTTTATGAGTATCGGTGGTTGTAACTCCGTAACAATCGATATCTTCATTAACGGATTTACGTATTTGGTCAGCAGTATTTTTTTGGCTGGCATTATGAAGCTTCCGTCTGATTTCCGTTACGCATTTTTCACTAAATTGCTCGTTGGCCGCAGGGGAAGTTTTTTCTTTTTGATTGTATTTATTGACCATTAGATATGAAAGGATACTCTATTATACAAAAGCAGAGAGGAGATAAAACTGTATCTCCTCTCTGCTTTTGTATTACCAAGTAGCTGTTTGGAGGTCTTGGATGACAGGATCTTTTACCCAATTTTGTTCAGGCCCTAGCAATACATCCCCTGACCTTAAGTAATAGAAATTACCCTTTGAAGCCGCTTCTGGTTCAGAACCATCCTGCAGAGCAGTTGCCTCTTTGAGTAATCGCCTTCTTGATTTTATGATACCTATATCGGTAGTACCTAAGTGCTCTTTATTCCGTGGGGTGATTGGACCCATGCCTTCTTGCACTGAAAAATCTTGCTCCCCTGTTCCAGTAATTCCAGTAAAAGATAAAGTTTTCTGGTAATCGCGATTGATTAGATAATCATTTTCTTTATTTCTTAAAGGCCAATGATCTGGTCCTGGTAGCGCTGCCGCGTGAAGTCCCGAACCATTTCGCCAATCTTCTACATCCGTTGCAAGTAGGGGGCGAGCCAAGTTCCAAACAAATGTCCATCGCATATTGTTGTGGTCGTCGATGGGGACAAACGCATGGAAGAACTTTTGAGTAGGAGCCGAGGGCGGCATTGTGTAAAACGGAAGTAAGAATAAATTATATCTCCAGTAAAATTCGCCTTCTCCGGTATCTCTTCGCGCGCCAGTAATCACGCCATAGTCAGTATCTTCAGCAAAAAACTTTGGATGTTGGTCCCTCGCATGGTATTTGTCACGTAAGTTCTGCGACTTTTGCCATTGTTCTTTCCATGCTTCTGTCATGTTGTAGGCGTCCAAAGAAGCATGGAGATAATTAGAATGAGCGGAGTCAATACCGCCTTCAATAGCTTGTGCATAATTAGTTTGCTGCCAATTCCAAGATACAAACCTATGTGATTCTGGCATTTTGAGATATTCAAAATCGGGTATTTCTGGAGTAAGTTGCTTGGGACCCATATAGGTCCATAGGATTCCAGCGATTTCTTTTACTGGGTAAGCTGCTATTTTAATTTTGTCTTTGTAGGTACTTTCGTCGGTTTCAGTGGGCATATCAACGCAATTGCCTTCACTGTCAAATTTCCATCCATGGTAGGTACATCTGATGCCAGATTCTTCATTACGACCAAAAAACAGGTCCGCCCAACGATGAGGGCAGTTACTCTGAATTAGACCTACATCTCCTTTAGTATTTCTGAACGCTAAGAGATCCTCACCCATTAGCTTAATACGAATTGGAGCTCCATCTGCTTCAGGCACATCACTACTGAGGCGGAAAGGTATCCAAAATCGCCTAATGTAGTCACCCATAATGGTTCCTTGGTCGGTTTCACAAAGCTTTTTATTTTCTTCTATTGAAAGCATTTTTCACCTTTAACTGCATGGATTTACTCATCCACAATAATACGACTTATTTACTCCCATGGTAATACAGAAACATGAATAGCGTCGCTGATTCCTTCACCTGCTACTGCTCGAATAGCAGTGTCTACGTCTTTTAATCCGAAGGTATGTGTTCTCATTTCTTCCAAAGGGAATTGATGGGAAGCAATTATCTGCAGGCCTTTTTCTACTGCTTCAAAGCTATGCCCTCTTGCGCTTTTTAAAGTCATGTACTTCCTGGTTAAGCGCCCGATCGGAAAATCTGGGAATGTGGGTGCCTCCGCTTGGGCTACCATTATTCCGCCTTTTCGCTTAGTAGCTTCAACTGATAATAGAGTGGGAGCATTCCCTGCGTGTGAAGTACAATCCACAACTGTGTCTACACCTGCTTCAGGGCCTCCACCGGTTAATTCTTTTATGAGAGGTAGAGGATCCTGCTCCTGAACGTTTATTATCGCGTCCGCCCCTAGAAGCTTAGCCACTTCAAATCGCTTTGCATCTTTATTTGTGCCGGTCACAATTATGAGATCAGCGCCTGCTTTTTTAGAAGCTATTACGCAGGCAAGACCTTGTTGCCCAGGACCTTGGATTAATACAGATTTGCCGAATCCTGCTTGACCTTCCATCAATGCCCATTGAACGCCGTTACCCATTGGAAGTGCCATTGCTGCTTCCTCTGCAGTTACGCCAGAGGGCACTTTGTGCAATGCTGCATTTGGTGGGATATAAAGATATTGCGAGTACCCTCCCCACAATGAAGGGAGAATGTCTACTGATGTAGATCCATATCGAATAGCATTGTCATTAGCTGAGGAATCTGTAGCAAAACAATGCCTATATTCTCCAATTCGGCAGAATTCACAATGGCCGCAAGGTAAATACTCTTCTAAGGCGACGAGGTCGCCTTCCTTAACATCCCATCTTGCACTAAAGACTCGACCAACTTTGGCCAAATATCCTACGTTTTCATGCCCCATAACGACAGCGGATCCATCCATATGTCGGTGGTACCCACCGACGTCGCTTCCTCAGACCCCAGCAACTTCAACTTTTAAGAGGGCTGCGTCTTCAGGAATTTCGGGAAGTGCTATCTCTCGGAGTTCAGTTTCCCCGGGCGCAATTTTTGCAGCAACGGTAACTAATTCTGACATGTTTCCTCCGGCTTATATGCTGAATTCATATCACGTAAACAATATGCTTGAGAAGTGACACGGTCAACTAAGTTTTCTTGGTGGCGCATACGGGATTCGAACCCGTGATCTCCGCCTTGAGAGGGCGGTGTCCTGGGCCGCTAGACGAATGCGCCAATTTTTGCGACTCGCGGCAATTATAACGGAATAATACTTTAGCCTGAAACCTTTGTAGAATTTACGCTAAAAAGCGAGGTGGAATTATAAAAAATAACGATTTGGACATCATCACTTTTGAAGTTATAACAGCTCGCTTGGATGGAATTGTAAGAGAAATGGAGAATGCCGTTTTTAGAACGGGGTATTCGACTATTGTAAGGGAATCTCATGATTTCAGTTGTGGAATCCTTGATGCCAAGGGGCGACTCGTAGCTAGAGGTTCCCATCCAGGGCACATGGGTGGCTTGCCGGTATCGATCCAAGGATTGTTGGAATTTTATAGAGAGGAAAGCTTTGAAGAAGGTGATGCGTACCTTGCAAGTCATCCATATTACAGTGGGTGTCCGCATGCAAACGATATGGTTGTGATTACTCCTATTTTTTCAAATAATCACCTTATGGCGTTTGCTGCTAGTATCGGGCACACTCCTGACACGGGGGGAGTTTCACCAGGTACACGTAATTCTTCCGCGCATGATTTGTACGGAGAAGGGCTGATTATCCCTCCAGTGAGATTTATGCGTAATTATAAAATCCTTCAAGACGTGGAGTCGTTTATTAGAGGTAACAGCCGTGTACCTTCAATGATGATTGGAGATTTAGTAGCAAAAGCGGGCGTATGCCACACAATTGGTGAATCTAGGCTAAAAGAATTAGTCGAGATTTATAGTCTTGATGCCTTGAATACTCAATTCCAAATGAATGGAGAAAAAAGCCGTTTTCGAATTCAAGAGCAGTTAAAAAAATGGCCAGACTCTCTTAGCGAGGTGGAAGCTTGGGTTGATGATCCTGCCTCGGGTGATCAAATTAGGCTTCACGTTTCTGCATTTATAAAAAATAGCAATTTAATTTTAGATTTCTCTCAAACAGGTGATCAATCTATCGCACCAATTAATTTGAGGCCCGCCTTCATAGAAGGATTAGCAAGGAATGCTGTCATTCGGCTAACAGACAGGTACATCCCTTTAAATTGGGGTGTTAGTGATGTTGTAAAGTGTGTATTCAGTGAAGGGAGCTTGCTTAATCCGACATTCCCAGGCCCCGTGGGCTTTTATTCCAAAACCCTTGCGCTGGTAGAAAGCGTTATAGGAGCGGTGATGGCGAAGGCTTCTGGGAATAAAGCTCTAGCTCATATTGCAACGCAGAGCTCTATCGTTATTGGCTATGAAGGTGATCATAATCGGCAATATGTACAGTACGAGCTAATGTACGCAGGTTCTCCTGGCTGGGACGGGGGAGATGGTTTTACCGGAATTGGGTCAAGAGCGAGTTATGCAAAGCTTACAAGCTGCGAAGTAATTGAGTCAGAATTTCCTGTGGAGATGCTGCGATTTGAGGTAATACCTGATAGCGCAGGGGAAGGTAAGTTTAGGGGAGGACCAGGCTATATAAGAGAATATCGTGTCTCCGCTACCAGTCGTCTTTCAGGAGGTGCTGCTCGTAGAAAGGCAGCCGGGGTTGAAGGTGGAGATGATGGGAGTAATGCCTTCGTTGTGATAAATCCAGATACTGATAGAGAGAAACGGTTTCCCGGCATAGTTTCAAATATAATTTTATATTCAGGTGATATTTTTCGAATCGAAACAGGTGGGGGCGGAGGTGCCTTCCCTGCTTCCGAACGTTCATTTGAGCGAATAAAAAATGATGTTGATGACGGGGTATTGAGTGTCAGTAAAGCAGAAAGCTTTTATGGCATCAATATAACTGACAGTAACTAAATCTATTGGAGTATTCATGGATGTAGAACAGATTTTCCCTGGGGTTTGGGAGCTTAGAACTTCTTACGGGCAGGATACAGCTGAACTTTTCACAGATGGACCCATGCCACATGCAGCATGGTTCATCGCTGGGGAGCAATCGGCAATATTAGACCCCGGCCCCACTTCTATTGCTGAAGAGATTTTATATGCCATAAGGAAATTAGGTTATGAAACTGATCTAATCGAGTCGATAATTCCTTCACATATACATATTGATCATGCAGGAGCCGCTGGTTGGATGGTAGATCAATTGCCTAGCGCTAAGGCAATATTCCATACGCGTGGCGCTCCTTTTATGCGAGATGTATCACGTTTAACTGCTGGAACTGCAGATGTTTTTGGTGAAGATTGGGAAACTATTTTTGGGGCGCTTCTACCAGTGCCTGATGAAAAAATGGTAGTTGTAGAAGATGGTACTGTTTTAAAACTTGGTGATAGTGATTACCGTGTAGTGTTTATGCCAGGTCATTCTTTAGATCATATAGGCATATTTGATGAAGCTAATAAGGCGCTTTATTGTGGCCATGGACTGGGTAATTACAAACCTCATCGATACATGCCAGACCCACCAATGACCCTTCCTTACTTTGATGTTGATGCAAGCATTGAATCTATAAGAAAAGCTAGAAAGCTAAACCCAGAGTATTTACTGCCAGTGCATTCGGGATTTTTAGCATCTAATCCCAGTTTTGCCATAGACGCTGTTGAACGTGTGACAATTGAACTTGGTGAAATAATCAAGGAAGGAATGTCCAAAGGGTGGAGTGATCCGGAAATAGAGATTTCAGTATGTAAGTATATGTTTGCAGACCCGTCAAAATCAGATCGATCATACATACCTTTAGTGGTTAGCTATAGGAAGTACTATGAGCGACAAATAATGAAAGCAAAAAAAAACCTATAAGATTAATCTGCTGATATGGAGGAATTATGTTTTTAATCAGAAGGGTATTTAGGGTAAAAAGAGGTGAAGTTCGCCAGGTTTGTGAAATTTTGAAAGCAATTGGTGATAAATATGAAGCTGCTGGACAAAGGCAGCCTTCTCGCATTTACCATAGTGGCTATACTACACCTGGTCCCCAAAATACTGTTTATATGGAATGGATTGATGCTGAAATTAAATCAATCTTTCGGGACGATAATCCTTCTCCGGAGGGGATTGATGAGTTGTTTGCTCAGCTGCACCTTAAGGAAGAAGAGACTTGGATTGAGTTTCACGAGCTATTTAGCGGCGAATAATTAATTTTTAGGGAGAATCAAAATGCCCTCATTTGACATTGTTTCGAAAATAGATATGTCAGAAGTTGATAATGCCTTGAATGGTATTAAGAGAGAGACACAGCAAAGGTTTGATTTAAAGGGTACTAAGGCCGCAGTGGATCGTAATGGCGATGTATTGACGGTCACAGCCGATAACGACCTCCAACTTCGCCAAGTACAAGAATTACTCTATACCTATTTTGCACGTAGAGACGTTGATAGCAAAGCTCTTGATTTCAAGCCTACTGAGCGGGCATCGGGAGATACCCTTAGGCAGACGGTTGGAATTAAGCAAGGGATTGATGGTGACTCGGGTCGTAAAATTATTAAAGCTATAAAAGCTACAAAATTAAAAGTGCAAGTATCTTTGCAAGGTGATGAACTACGAGTTACGGGTAAGAAACGTGATGACCTCCAAGAGGCGATAACTTACGTAAAATCGATGGAAAACGATCTTCCTTTACAGTATGTAAATTTCCGAGATTAGGATTGGCTGGGGATGATGGATTCGAACCATCGTTACCTGATTCAGAGTCAGGCGTCCTACCACTAGACGAATCCCCATTGAAGGTCACAGACTGGAGATATTATAGGCACTCTTTTGCTTTATGTATTCTTTCGATACAACGCTGTTTTCCTAATGCGTGAATAGTATCAAACAATGGTGGTGCCGCCGTTCTTCCGGTGATGGCAACTCTGATGCTCCCAAATAATTGCCCAGTTTTAATCTCTAATGTTTGGGCTAATAGCCTGAAAGCATTTTCTAGTGTTTCAATATCCCAGTTATCTGCGTTGTTTATCAAATCATAAGCAGCATTTAACGCTGTTTTAGTCGAAACTAAATCCATTCCTTTCTGGATAAGTTGATTCTTATCGTAACCCAAATCGTCATTGAAGAAGAAAGAGAATAATTCAGGGGCTTCAGATAGCACTTTCAATCGTTCACGCTCGAGTGGAACAATCGATTCTAGGTATTCAATATTGACTGCTTTGTAAAAGGAGCTGTTTTTGCTACTTCCGTCTATCAACCAAGGAAGCACTGCTTGCGCTAAATCCTGATTATTAAGTTGCCTTATGTATTGACCATTAAACCAATCTAATTTCTCGTGATTAAATACAGACGGGCTGGCAAGGATCCTATCTATGGAGAAATGTTGTATTAGATCATTAATTGAAAATATTTCGGTAGAATCGTCCAATGACCACCCTAGTAATGCGAGAAAATTGACCATTGCTTCTGGAAGATAGCCAGTATCACGAAATTGCAAAACTGAGGTAGCTCCATGACGCTTACTTAATTTGGATCTGTCAGGGCCTAAGATTATTGGGAGGTGTACAAGGCAAGGCATTTCATAACCAAATGCTTTATACAATTCTTGATGGCGTGGCGCACTGGGTAGCCATTCTTCCGCCCTCATTACATGACTAATTTCCATTAGATGATCATCTACGATATTTGCTAAGTGGTAAGTCGGAAATCCGTCGGATTTCATTAGAATGAAATCGTCTAATAAATTAGCTTCGAAACTCACACCTCCACGAACGTAATCACTAACAGTGATGGTTCCGCTATAGGGCATTTTAAACCTGATTACAGGGGGATTAGCGCTCTCATTTATTTTATCTCCCCCCTTTTGACGACAATGCCTGTCATAGCCTGGTCGTTGGCCCTTGGACTGTTGCATAGTTCGCATTTCAGCTAGGCGTTCCGAACTGCAGTAGCAGTAATAGGCCTTATCTTGCTGAATCAACCAATCTGCATGCTCACGGTAGATGTGTAAGCGTTGGGATTGCACATAAGGACCAAAACCACCATCTTTTTCTGGGCCTTCATCCCAGTCGAGTCCTAGCCACTCCAGAGCATTTAATATCGAATCTAAAGCACCTGGCACTAGCCTCCCTTGATCAGTGTCTTCAATCCTTACGATGAATTTCCCATTCATGCTGCGGGCAAAGAGCCAATTGAATAGAGCGGATCTAATATTTCCTACGTGAGGTTCTCCGGTTGGGCTGGGTGCGTAGCGTACACGAACGGTCATAAGGTTTTTTCACCATAATTATCTAGTAAAAAGTATATTGGTTGATTCTGTATACTGCTGTTAGGATAAGCCATGCAAAGAAAATCGGGGAGGGTTTTATGCTGACTATAGAGCAAAATGAGAAATTGACACGAGTTGGCCCTGGTACTCCAATGGGTGAGCTTATGCGTCGTTACTGGCACCCTGTTGCTGCCAGCGTAGAGTTAGACCCTGAAAATCCCACTAAAGAAGTACGCTTATTAGGTGAAGACTTAGTTCTCTATCGTGACGCCAAGGGGAAACTAGGATTGATTGAACCTAGTTGTGCACATCGAAAGGCGAGCCTCGCATACGGTATCCCCGAAGATAACGGTATTCGGTGTGCCTATCATGGATGGATATTTAACGAAGAAGGGCACTGTGTTGACCAACCTTCGGAACCAGAAGGTTCAAAATTTAAAGAAAAGGTAAGAATTAAAGCCTACAAGGCTCAAGAGCTTGGGGGTGCAATCTTTGCCTACATGGGGCCAGAGCCGGCGCCTTTGCTTCCCAATATTGATGTTTTGATGTGGCATGGCATTAGGCGAATTCAAACAGTAATGATTCCAGCTAATTGGCTGCAGTGTCATGAAAACTCTCTAGATCCACTACATTTCCAATGGCTTCATCGCTACTGGGGCGGGCGGGTTATGGCGAAGAAGCTTTCGCCAGAGGATCGTGATACGTGGAATTCTCGTATCGCCTCCCGTGGTGCAGACCATCGAAGAATAGGGTTTGAAATTACTGATTATGGGATCATTAAAAGGCGATTGGTAGGTGACGAAACTGAACAGGATGACCATTGGCAAATGGGTCACCCAATTTTATTTCCTAACATTTTGCACATAACATCTAATCTCCAGTACAGAGTTCCTGTTGATGACACTCATACACTCCATTTTGTGGTGGATTTACACCCCTTGAGTGCGTCAGAGATTGCTCCAACTGTAGTTGAGCATGAGGATATTCCTTGTTTTGATGAGGACGGCTCTATTAAGGCAGATTGGGTACTTGGGCAAGACCAAGCAGCATGGATCATGCAAGGGCCTATTACAGATAGGACAACGGAGCGTTTAGGAGTATCAGACGTTGGGATAATTATGTATAGGAGACTACTTGATGAGCAAATGGAATTAGTAGCCCAGGGTAAGGACCCTATGAATGTGATTCGTGACGAAACTGAAAACGAAATATTGATTTACCCAGTAGAACATTTTGAATATCCAGGCTATGAAGGACGGCTAAGAGGCCCTTTTCAGAATATCGTGGTTAATAATCATGTAGAGCAAGAGCTTTCTGGCACTGGTGCCACCCTCCCAGAATGGGAAGGTGTAGAAATTGAAGATCCAACTTTGAGGAATGGCGCACCTAATAGAGTGGGTCTGCGCAGGCCTCTAGGTAAAGTAGGCGATGTTCTTTGAGATTGCCTAAAATTTAATTATAAAAAGGGTTCGCAATGCGAGCCCTTTTTACTTTTAAATTCCCATTATTTTTCAACTAAAAAGGAGGGTGAGATGGGAAAATATAATAATCTGCCATCAGAATTGGAAATAAAAGAATATTTTCACTCGTTGAGTAATTGGGGTCGTTGGGGCGAAGACGATCAAATAGGAACCTTAAATTTAATTACGCCTGAAAAAAGACTACAAGCTGCAGGATTGGTGCGGCAGGGAATATCTATCGGGTGCGCGAGGCCCATTAGTACTCAACATGCAGTTGATCAACCTCTAACACCAATTCATTTTATGGTTGAAAGCGGCGAGACATATTGTCTTGATGATGACCAGGAATGGACTTCCCAGCATTCGACAGATTATTTCGGAATGGGTATTCATGGACCAGGGCAAACGCATTTAGATGCCCTTTGTCATCAATTTTGGGAAGGGAAAATGTATAACGACCGTCCCGCTAGTATTGTTTCTACTGCTCATAAAGCAAAGTTCGGCGCGGTTGATGGTATGAACAATGGACTTGTTACTAAAGGTGTTTTATTGGATTTAGCAAAACAGAGAGAAGTCCTTTGGTATGAGCCCGGCGATGCGGCATTCATCCAAGACTTGGAAGCTGCAGAAAAAGCACAAGGAGTAAAAGTTGAGGAGGGAGACGCATTACTACTTAGGTTTGGGTGGACTCGGAGGAGATCAATGTTGGGGCCTGTACCAAGAGATGGAGGGAGAGCTGGTCTTCATGCATCGTGTTTGCCATGGTTGCATGAGAGAGGCATTTCGATTCTAGCGTGTGATAGTGCACAAGAAGTAAGACCTACTGGCTACGAGGGTATGTATGGACCTATTCATTCAGTTGGTCAAGTTGCTATGGGGTTGTGGTTAGTGGATAACGCAGATTTTGAAGCTCTCGCGGTAGAATGTGAACGGCTGGACACTTATCAGTTTTTGTTCTCTTTAGCGCCATTGAATTTTCCTTTTGCCACAGGTTCACCAATAAATCCTATTGCAGTTTTATAGTTAAAAATCTGAGGCATTAAAAGCAAATGGATCCAATACTAACAGCGTTGGCTTTTTTATTAGACCCAACTTATTGGGTTGTGATGTTGGGCGTTGTTTTTCTTGCAGCATTAACCAGCGTTATTCCCGGCACAAATGCTTTTTTGGTAATGGCTCTTGCTTTTCCTCTCATACTTTTTGAAGTAGATGACCCTGCAATTGGTCTCGTTGCTTTAGCCACGATAAGTGGGGTAAGTAATACGCTTGATTCAATTCCCGCGATTTTGATTGGCCAGCCTAGTGCAGCTACGCAGGTTACTTTTCTGGAAGGCCACCAATTAGCAAGGCAAGGTAAGGCAGCACATACACTCGGAGCGGTATATACCGCATCTGCAATTGGCGGGATCGTTGGAGCTTTGATTTTGATGGCATTAATACCCATTGCCAGACCCTGGGTATTGAGCTTTGGGTTTGCTGAAATAGGGGCTACTGCAGTATTTGGAATTGCCATGGTAGTTATTTTATGTCGTGGCGCGATGATTAAAGGACTTGTGGCTGCTTTAGTGGGCATGCTCCTAGCAATAATTGGAGATTACGGGCGCCTTACCGTTGATCCGTTTGTGCGGATGCCGTTGATACCTTTTATTTTAGGCTTATTTGCTCTTCCCGAATTGATAGATCTTATGATTAGCCGCCAGCCTGTAGCGAACAAAGGTGCGTATGTATCTAAAAAAGAAGTCTTACAAGGTGCAAGATTTGCAATATCTCGATGGAAAATGATTCTTCGGCAATCCGCATTTGGGGTATTGCTAGGGGCTATCCCAGGAGTTGGATCATCGGTGGTTGATTGGCTGAGCTATGCATTTGGTATTACTTTCACTAAAGATAAATCGCTTTTTGGTAAAGGTTCTTTGGAGGGAGTTTTATTTGCAGAATCTGCTCAAAATGCGAAGGAAGCTGGAGCTGCACTTCCTACTCTTTCGCTTGGTGTTCCCGGTGCACCGACTTGGGCTTTAGTAGTAACAGCAATGATTCCATATGGAATTGCTCCTGGTCCTGAGATGCTTGGTATCAATGCCCATATAACGATTTTATTGGTACTTACATTGGCGATTTCTAATTTTGTTATTGCTTGCTTGGGGTTGGGTATGACTGGGTATATTTCAAGGCTTACGATGATTCGCTACCCAATCATTGGCTCGATTGTAATTCCTTTAGTATTACTATCTGCATTCGTGGATACTACAAACTGGAGAGGGATTCAAATTGTTCTTGGTGTGTCCGTGATGGGTCTTGTCATGAAGAAATACGGATGGCCGAGACCTCCAATGATACTTGGGTTTATATTAGAACCTATCATAGAGAAAAACTTTCTCAACTCCATCAGTATTTATGGCTTCCAAGGTACTTTTAGCAGATCTTTAACGATAGCAATCTTGTTGGTGTCTATTGTATTTGGCTTTTTCCTTGTACGAAATACAAGAGGGCAATTTTTGAATGACTCATCTGTGAAACTAAATACATTTAAGAATCACTCCCTACTTAAAAGATTTTTCTCTGCACAAATTCTCATTCCAGTAATTATTTTACTTGGAGTGGGTTTGTTGCTCTCGGATCATTTGATGAATCCTTTAAGAGAGGAATTAAGATTTACAGGATTTCCTTTCTGGATTTCGTTATTTGCAATAGGTCTTCTTTGCATTGAAATTGCAATGAATATTAAAAGAAAAAGCCAGCGGCAAAGCTCATACTTAATGGATCTAGGAATATTGAGCACCGGAATTGAAGGTGTGAGAGAAGCGGCATTTAAAGTGCTGGGACTTTTTCTTCTTTTTCTTCTTGTTGGCACTACCATAGGATTGAATTGGGCTGCATTGGCGTTTGCTTTCACAGGCCCGTTATTATTACTTGATGGCCGCTTTCGTATCGCATGGGGATTACTGTCTACGTTGGTTGTTGCTGCATTTATGGTAGTGATATTGGATAATTTGTTATTTGTAATATACCCTCAGCCATTTTTAAGAGAATACTTTTTTCAAATTTGGTAAATTAATGCCTATGCTCTAAATTGCTGAAGTAAGCCATTTAAATCATCTGGTAGAGGAGCCTCAAAACTAACGCGAGAAGACGCAGATGAACCAGATAAAGGCATTTCAAACTCTAGTCTTGCAGCGTGTAAGAATTGACGATTTATCCTAGAGTGGTTTCCTCCGTAAATGGAGTCGCCTACAAGTGGATGCCTGATACTTGAAAAATGTACACGTATTTGATGCGTTCTACCTGTTAGAGGATAAGCTTCTACCAAAGTGTACTGAGAGGATTCAAAATTTATCCTCTCTATAACTTTATACCTCGTTATTGCATCTCGACCGGTGCTGACAACTGCCATCTTTTTTCTGTTATGGGGGTTCCTTCCAATGGGTTCATCGATTTCACCTTTGTCATTGCCAAGCTTGCCATTTAGAAGTGCAATATAAGTTTTAGAGACTAACCGATTTTTTAATTGATTCGAAAGATGCCTATGGGCGTAGTCATTCTTTGCAACAATTATTAGGCCAGAAGTATTTTTATCTAGGCGATGGACAATTCCTGGTCTTTGTTCGCCTCCTATCCCGCGGAGATCTGGTATCGCATGCAATAATGCGTTAACTAATGTTCCATCAGGGTGCCCTGGTGCTGGATGAACCGTTATACCAGCTGACTTATTTATAATTACGATATTCTCGTTTTGAAAAATAATGTCTAGCGGCATTTCTTGTGCTGGTAAATTTAAAGGTTGAACAGCGGGAATCGAAATGGTGATTACGTCATTTACATGAACGATCGAAGAAGGTTTCGCATCCTTATTATTAATTTGGATATTCCCTGTGCGGATTAAAGCGGCTGCTCTCGATCGGCTTATTTCTTCAGTTTGATTTTGAATGAATAAATCTAAACGATGTCCGGAACTATCCTGCTTAACAATTACCTGTAGAGTCTCGTTATCCTTCATACTCTTCATCGCCGGCGAAACTTCTTACGAGAGAATGTGGATTTTTGCCTTGGTCTTCAAATAAAATTTTACTTGTAATTAAAACGATCATTCCCGTAACTATCGAAGCATCTGCAATATTGAATATGTACCACGGGCCAACATCAATGAAATCCGTAACATGTCCTAGTAGTAGACGATCAACTAGGTTTCCCGCTGCGCCAGAGAGCACTAGCCCTAAGCTGACTTTCAACCAATTTGAAGGGTTTGGAGAAGAGTGATAGAAATAAATCAATATCCCTATACCTAGGAATGCCCCTACGGTTAGAATCAGATTCTGATTGTTAAAAAGACCGAACGCACTTCCTGTATTAGCGATATGTGTTAATCGAAAGAACCCGGTTTTGGGCCATGAATGGCCCATCGGTAGCGATTGTATAACAGCATATTTGGAGATCTGATCCAAGAAAAAAGTGATCAGGCTAATTAGAATAATTAATCGGTACTTATGAAACGATATTGACATTGATTTAGTCTAGCAGGGTGTTTGACGGTAGTGATATAGATGGATATATGACTTATAGGTGATGAAGTGAGCGAAATACAAGCCAATATTATTGATCTCAGAAGCGATACTTTGACAAAACCTACTCCTGAGATGCGCCGTGCCATGGCAGAGGCCGAAGTGGGCGACGATGTCTATGGAGAAGACCCTTCGGTTAACCGTTTGGAACAAGTGTCTGCAGAGTTAATGGGCAAAGAAAAAGGCTTATTTGTTGCTAGCGGTTCAATGGGAAATATTGTTTCAGCATTATCTTGGTGTGATCGCGGAGAGGAACTTATTTGCGGGGCAGAGGCTCATTTACTAGTTAATGAAATGGGCTCAATCGCCGCATTTGGTGGCATTCAGATGAGGGCAGTTCCTGATGGGAAACGGGGATTGATGGACCCTGATTTAGTAGACAGCACTATTTCTCCAAACGGATGGTTTCCCAACACTTCCCTTTTGGTGTTGGAAAATACACATAATCGAGGTAACGGAGCAGCCTATTCTAAGGAAGAAATGGAGCCATTGGCCGAAGTAGCCCGTGCCCGTTCCTTAGCAGTTCATATTGATGGAGCCCGTATCCTTAATGCGTCTGTAGCCTTAAGTACTCCTCCAAGTGAATTGGCGAGCGTGGCCGACTCAGTGACCTTTTGCTTGTCAAAAGGGTTGGCTGCACCAGTAGGTTCTGTTGTTGTAGGAGATGAGGCGTTTATTCATCGGGCTCGGCGCGTACGCAAGATGCTTGGAGGAGGAATGCGACAAGCGGGCGTGCTTGCCGCGGCAGGTCTAGTAGCACTGGAAACTATGGTTGATCGATTGGCTGATGATCATCTAAATGCTCAAAGATTGGCGGAGGGTCTTGCATCAATTTCCGGATTTAGTATTGATCCTTCAACAATTGAAACAAATATTGTGTATGTTGAGCTTGATGACGGGGATGGTCCTGCCTTCGCTTCGAGGCTTCGAAATCTAGGAGTTTTAGCAAACGGTCGGTTCAATTGGGTGAGATTTGTAACGCATTACGGTATTAACTCTGAAGATGTGGATGAGGCTTTATCAATTGTTGAAACTTTGGCAAAATCGTAGATTTGCCCTAAGTTTCGTTCGGGCTTCGGTTTTCCCACCAACTTGCTAAGCGCTTGCGAATAACTTCCTCGTAGCCCTGATCAGAAGGCTGATAAAATTTTTTATTGGCTATCTCTTCCGGTAAGTTGGCTTGCCCGGAAAAATGCCCTTCGTAATTATGTGAATATCGATAGTCCTTACCATAACCAAGATTTTGCATCAAAGCAGTAGAGGCATTTCTTAAATGCAAGGGAACTGGGTATAACTTTCCTGCCTGGATTTCATTTTGTGCGTTCTTTAATGCTAAATATGAAGCATTGCTTTTATATGTAGTTGCCAGATAAATACTTGCTTGAGCCAATGGAATTGCACCTTCTGGTAGACCGATGAAGTTAAGAGCCTGTTGGGCTGCGATAGCAATTGGCAGTGCGTTTGGATCTGCATTTCCTATGTCTTCTGACGCAGATATAACCAAGCGCCTTGCAATAAACATGGGATCTTCACCGGACTCAAGCATTCTGACGAGCCAATAGATGGTCGCATTTGGGTCGCTTGCACGAATAGATTTTATGAAAGCAGAAATTGTTTCGTAATGCTGATCGCCCGCTTTGTCGTACGCAGGTGTTTTCTGCTGAAAAGCCTCTTCTATTGTTACTTTCTCAATTGAAGACACTCCATTTGAGGAAGGCTCTGCAATTTTGGCGGCAATTTCAAGGCAGTTTAAGGCCTTGCGTGCATCACCATTCGAAAAATTAATCACTAGCCTGCGGGCTTCATTGGTAAGTGAAATCTTTTGATTGCCTAAGCCTCGTTCCTTATCAAGTAAAGCCTTATCTAGGAGCAATGATATCTCATCGTCTTGAAGAGGCTCGAGTTTGATTACTCGAGTTCGAGATAATAAAGCTGGAATAACTTCAAAAGATGGGTTTTCTGTGGTAGCGCCGATAAAAATGAAAGTTCCGGATTCGACATGCGGCAATATAGCGTCCTGTTGAGCTTTATTGAATCGATGGACCTCATCGATGAAGAGAATGGTACCCAAATCCTTCATGGAACGAATTTCACGAGCTTCAGCAATAGCTTCTCGTAATTCAGAGACTCCTGAGGTAACTGCTGATGCAGAAATAAAATGCATCTTGGTGGCGCTTGCTATTATTCGTGCTAGCGTGGTTTTTCCTACTCCTGGCGGTCCCCAGAGTATCATCGATGGAACTTGGTCTTCCTCAATCGCTCTTTTCAATAAGCGATTTTGATCAAGCAGATGTTTTTGCCCAATGTATTCATCAAAAACGCGAGGGCGCATACGTGTTGCTAAAGGGGCATTCAACGCCTCGCTTTTTAATCTTGCATGCTCAAACAAGGTTGATTTACGCAGGTTTGAAAATTTATGCGTGCTCATAAGTAGTGTTCTATCAGAGTCGTTGGATGGATTCCAGATACTGTTGTCAATTTCCTATACAATGGGTACATGCAAGTACTAATTAGATTGTATGCGTCATATAGAGAGCAAGCAGGTGTGAGTAGGATCAATATTTCCCTACGCGAAGGGTCTGTTGTAGCGGATGCTGTAGAAGAACTGGTAAAAACAATTCCAGCGTTGCCAGCTAGCTTCCATCCACATTTAATTGCTGTAAACGAAGAATTTGCTAATTACTCATATCCACTGAATGATGCCGATGATATTGCTTTGTACCCACCTGTAAGCGGTGGTATTGACGTAAAAGTAGGAGTCGAACCGGTAAATCTGGGGGTACTGACAGATTCTGTACGCCGGAGTTACAACGGAGCCATTGTGACATTTGAAGGTACCACTCGAGATAATACTAATGGTAGGCAGGTACAGTTTTTAGAATACGAAGCTGACCAGCGAATGGCTTTGAAAGTGATTGGCAGCATATTACATGAAACCGTCATCAAATTTGGAGTGGCTGCAATTTCGGCGCACCATCGTTTTGGGCGTTTAGAAATTGGGGAAGTAAGCCTCGCCGTTGCTACAGGAGCGGCCCATCGTCAAGAGGCTTACCTTGCGGGCCTTTATGTAGTAGATCGAATTAAACATGTTGTACCTGTTTGGAAAAAGGAACATTTTTCAGATGGGGAGATTTGGGTAGGCGAGGCGTGTGATCCTGAAACTCACGCCTTGCATTTAGAACGTGCACCGTATGCCGATTTTCTGTCAGAAGTTGAAAGAGAGGCAACGGATGCAAGCTTTACCAGAGCAAGATAATCGGGAGCACCGAGTTTTCTACGGATGGTACATTCTTGCAGTTATATTGCTTACAGGTTTTTTTGCGGGGCCAACTAGCCAAGTTTTTGTCGGTTTACTTGTAGAACCAATAAATGAAGCGACAGGCTGGTCCAAAACATCAATAGCGTTTTCAGTTACGGCTGGAGGAATACTAGCAGGTGTTACAGCCCCATTTATAGGGTTTTTAGCTGACCGATATAGCCCCAGAGTGCTTATGACTCTGGGATCGGGTTGGATGGCATTGTCCTTTTTCGTTATTGCTGCTTCACCTAATGTATTTTTTTTAATTGCTGGGTATGCATCCTCTAGAGGTATTGCGCAGAATTTGATAGCGGGAATCGTACCAAGAGTTATGGTTGTTAATTGGTTTCGTAGGATGCGGGGCAGAGCCATTGGGCTTACAGGAACCGCCCATCCCGTAGGAACCTTTGCATTGGCTCCAGCAGCATTATTGATAATTGATGCAGGTCTTACGTGGCGTTGGGTATGGGTACTATTTGGTATTGCAATTTTGATTCTTCTTGTAGTACCAAATGCGCTAATTTTACGCAGGACACCTGAAGAAATGGGATTGCTTCCTGATGGAGATAAAGTAATTTCCTCCACAGAAGCGGAAGAGCGGACTGCAAGAGAATTAGCAGACTCTTGGACCTTTAAAGAAGCGATTCGAACACCAGCGCTGGGATTGATTTTGGCATCAATAATTTTGACAAATTATGGTGGTGGTGGTCTTCCTTTCCACATGCCTCAATACTATGAGCAGCAAGGCTTAGCTCCAGGCATTGCAGTAGCTGCAGTTAGCATGTTTGCAATATCAGGCGCCTTTGCGAATACTTTATGGGGATTCTTGGCAGAGCACATTTCTGAACGTATATTAGGTATCTTCACAATGCTTCTAGGAGTCGTTTTAGCTTTTGGGTTTCAATTTGTTTCACACCCTGTTGCAGCGGTTGCATATGGTTCAATCTTAGGTATTGCTGCACGTGGAGAGGGTTCTATTTTAATGCTTTTGATTGCGAATTATTACGGACGGAGATCGTACGGAGCTATATCTGGAGTTGTACAAACAGCTTTACTTGTCGGGTTAGCCTTAGGCCCATATTTCATGGCCCTGCTGCGCGAGCAGACTGGTTCATATACGATGGTTTTTTATAGTTCTATGGTTACTTTTTCATTGGCAGCATTGCTGCTGGCATTGGCAAAAAAACCTGTTAAGCGTGACGTAGAGGGAATTAATAATAATGAGCGGGGGAATTATGGCATCTGAAAACGATATCAATGAATTGAAGAGGCAAGTTGCTGAAAGTTCGCATGTATTGGATCATCAGGGGTTAGTTGATTTTCATGGCCACATTAGCGCAAGGGTCCCAGGTACCAATACTTTGTACATCAAGCCTGTTCTAAGGGCACATAATCAGATTAAGGCGGAAGATATTGTTGGGGTAGACATTGACGAATACCTTGCAGTAGGAGATGCCCAGTGGGTTCCTGATGATCAAAAAGGTAGAGTTATTGACGCACCTGTTCCCCCTCGGGAAACTGCCTTACATGCTGCAATCATGCGAGAACGCCCAGATGTAAATTCTGTAGTCCATACGCATCAATTAGTTGCTACAGGTATTGGAGCTGGTAATGTACCTATCAAGGCTTTGTATAACCAGGCTGTACCATTTGCACCTGAGACACCAATTTTTGAGAAACCGGATTTAATTACGACTACTGAGCTTGGTCAGCAAGTAGCTCAAACTTTGGGTGATCGAGGAGCAGCTCTTTTGCGCGGCCATGGTGTTGTAGTGGTAGGAGGGTCTATGGACGAATCTGTTTCAAATACTATTTACTTAGAGCGCGCTGCCATGATTCAAGTAATTGCAGCAATTGTAGGCAATCCGACTCCTCTAACTGAGGAATACGTAGCTCGTTTTGGTCCTGATTGGTCTAAACGCGCTTCACATGCTTATGAATACTTTAAATCCTTAGTGCCTAGTCTTAAGTCTTAAGGCTAGCTTTTGCTGCGTAATGCTTCCATATGCCACCAGGCTTACGCGGCGTTGCAGCCAATTCTGGGTTTAAATGCTCAGCTTCGGCCATAGTGCGCATATTCGCTACAAAATCCATTTGCTGATCTTTAGTCAAAGATTGATGGTTAGAACCTACTGCACAGTATGCTAAGTAATTCATTCGGGCTTGCTCTTCCAGATGTAGCATATTTACCATGGCGTCTTCCATATCAGCGCCAGCAGTTGCAGCTCCGTGCCCTTGCAATAGAATCGCGCTATGCTCACCCATGATTTGCGATACTTCGAGTCCATCCTTTTCATTAATGATTAGTCGTGGACTCTCAAACATTGGAATTGGTTTGCTGAACAGTGGCATTCCTTCAATGCACATTGCTTGTAACTGCGCCTCTAGAACACTCATTAGAACAGTGTATCTGGGATGAACGTGAACGATTGAATTTATTTCCGGGCGATCACGAAGTAGGCATGAGTGCATTTTTACTTCATTAGGCAGATTATTTTCTTTTGGGCCACCAACTTTGTAACCATCAACATTTACGATAACCATATGACCGGGGTATGTTTGGGAGAGTGAAGGGCCGAGGGCTTTTATAATAAACTGGTCAGGATTTTCCGGTAATCGTAGGCTGACATGTCCTCTTTCAATGGTGGATGCGTCTGCAAGTCCCATTTCATAGAGCATCCTACTTGCAAGCGCCACTTCATTTATCAATTCATCTAGATTTTTTGTCATTATTCACGTCCATTACTGAGCCTGTTGAATTTTAGGCATCTGTCGATGCCATTTAGTGACACTCTGGTAAGCTTGGCCTGCTTGTAAAGCTTTACTATCTTCGAAGGCTGCGCTTCCTAGCATAAGTCCAATGGGTAGACCTTCAGCAGAAAAGCCGCAGGGTATCGAAATCGCAGGGGTACGACTCAGGTTGAATATTCTTGTGAGTCGTAAAAAAGCATCTCGCACTGCTATATTTGAATTGCCTAACGTTAATACTTCAGCTTGCTGTACTGGGGCAGGTGCTGCGACGGTTGGCATAGCAAGGATATCGACTTTTTCGTATATTTTCGCTAATGCACTTGCGTATTTAAGTCGCGCTCGCTGTGCATGTGCATATGTAGTTGCAGAAATGAACATTCCGGATTCAAATCGCCTGCGGACTGATTGATCCATTTCACTGCCATGCTCAATTACTCGATTACGATGTGCCATGGCAGCTTCGGCCGTAGTGATACTCACTGCAATCAACGGCGTCCAATCTAGTTCTGGAATCGAAACTTCGACTATTTCAGCACCCAAATCTTCTAAAACTTTTATAGCCGTTGAAACAGACGAAGCAGTTTCTGGATCAATCGGATCCCAAACATATTCCTTGGGCACTCCAATTTTGAATTCTTTTACTCCGTTGTGCAGCGAACTGGTGTAGTCAACAGTGGTATGTGGCCTTGAGAACGGGTCTTTGGGGTCATGCTGAGCCAAAACATTCAAGCATATTGCTAGGTCTTCTACGGTACGAGCCATTGGCCCAGCAGTATCTAGGGAGTGGGATAGCGGAGTGATTCCAAAGCGGCTAATTAACCCAAAAGTGGGCTTGATTCCTGAAATGCCGCATAGCGATGATGGAATACGAATAGAACCACCAGTGTCTGAACCCAATCCCATGGGGAAAAATCCTGCTGCAATACCAGCACCTGTCCCGCTTGACGAACCGCCAGGCATACGATCAATTTTCCAAGGATTGTTGGGCATGCCATATGTTGCATTACGTCCTGTAGGATCGAAGGCAAGTTCTACAGTATTTGTTTTGCCTAGTACTACACCTCCAGACTGTTTGATAAGCCTCACTGACGTTGCATCTTCTTTTGGTACAAATGCAGCATCAAGCGCACTACCTGACGTGGTGATAGAATTTTTTTCCCAAAAAATATCTTTAATCCCAAATGGAACGCCGTGCAATGGGCCGAGAGATTTACCAGATGCAAGTAAAGAATCTGCTTTTCTTGCTTCTTCAATGGCTTGCTCCGTCGTGCGAGTTATGAAAGCACCTATAGAGGATTCATACTCGTCAGCATGTGTGATAAATGCACTAACAACTTCCTCAGAGGAAAATGCCTTTTTTACGATGCCATTTGCGATTTCCGAGCTTGAGGCTTCGATGATGGAGTTCATTACACCCCCCCTATGGCATGCTCGATGGGTATTTCCGTTACATCAATTTGCTGTAACGCTTCTATCCTTTGCAGCATTAGTTCTACTTCAGGCATAAGAATTGCAAGGTGTTCAGTTGAGACATTTAGCCCCACAGAACGTGCCCAAGCAGCGAATTCTTCAAGTGATAAATTTTTAGACATAGAGAAATATAACTCCTTAATAATAAAAATAGCCTTGACCATTGGAAGAAAATGGCTTACATATGTTTCCTATGGATATCCCCTTCAAGGCAATAGTTTTTGATTTCGATGGATTAATTGTAGAGACCGAGGAGCCCATTTTTGAATCCTATTCTGCAATTTTTGCTGAATTTGGTCTCGAATTAACACTTAAAGTCTGGGCCAACGTAATTGGTGGCACGGGCCATCGAGATGTTCTTTTTGATTACCTTGAACTTCAACTTGGCCGCAAGGTTAACCGAGAAATGATTAGAGAGCGAGCCCGAAATCATCACCATAATGATACTGGTAAGTTGCCAGCTAGGGAGGGAGTAGTGGATCTTATCGTGGAAGCGTCAGAATTTGGACTGCAATTGGGTATAGCATCCAGTTCTACATTTCCTTGGGTTAAAGGTCATTTGGATCGTCTAGGGTTATCAAAATACTTTAGTGTGATGTGTACTCGTGAGGACGTGGAATTATCTAAGCCGGACCCTGCTTTATACCTGCTTGCAGTTTCGAAATTGGACGTTCCTCCTAACCAAGTGTTTGCTATTGAAGATTCACCTAATGGAGTGAAAGCTGCTCAGGCTGCAGGCATTCGATGCATTGCCGTTCCTAACCCTGTGACAAAAAGCATGGATATAAGCCACGCAGATATCCTGGTCAATTCACTTGCAGAGATTAATCTAGATGAAATTTTCCGGTTGCTAAGAACAGCTAGTTAACATGAAGCTCGAACTATTGAGGTCGGACTTCAAGGCTAATATCTAGGGCTTTAACTGAATGCGTGATCGATCCAGTAGAGAGTAGGTCTACACCTGTTTCGGCTACTTCTCGGACATTATCGATAGTTATTCCGCCTGATGCCTCGGTCAGAGCTTTACCTTTGCAGATTTCTACAGCTTCGTGCATTTGCTCAGCTGTCATGTTGTCGAACAATATGATATCAGCGCCTGCTTCAACTGCTTCCTTGACTTGTTCTAGAGTATCGCACTCTACTTCTATTCGAATAGTATGCGCTGCATCTACTTTCGCTCGTTGAATCAACTGAGTCATAGCTTCGCCACGTGTAGCCATCGCAGCGATATGATTATCTTTTATAAGTATGCCGTCACCCGTACTCATTCGGTGATTGTGCCCACCACCCATGCGTACTGAATATTTATCTAAGAGCCTCCAGCCCGGTACTGTTTTCCTAGTATCAATAACTTGCGCGTTAAGACCTTGGACTTTAGTAACAAATTCATTTGTTGCTGTAGCTATTCCACTCATACGTTGAATGAAATTTAAAGCAGTGCGCTCTGCACGTAAAATGCTTTGCATTTTGCCTCTTATCGAAGCAATATAAGTGCCTTTAGTCAGTAGCGAACCATCCTTTAAGTAAGTATCGAATTCAAGAGTGGGGTCTACTTGACGGAACACTTGAAGTGCAACTTCTAAGCCGGCTAGCACTCCATTAGATTTAGCCATTAAAAGAGCTTCGCTCATTAGATCATCCGGCATTAAAGAAGAGGTGGGATCGTACGCTACTTCATCTTCTGATAACGCCATGTTTATAAGCTGAATTGTACCGTGCCATAAATGAAGCATGAAATGATTGTACTGTATGTGCAATCATTATTGTGAAATATTACACAATTAGGGATTTGCGGTGAGTAATGAGCCGCTCAATGACCATGGCGTGGTTTTAGTGATTCTTACTTTGCGTAGTTGACCTAGCTTGGCATCTTCACTTTCAAAGAAAACTAATTTGTCCGTCCTGGTTCTTCCTTGCCACCTACCTTTGTTGTGGCCGTCAACCAAAATTTCCTCGACAGAACCAAAATAGGATGCATTTATCTCGCTTAGGATTGTTTCTTGAGTTGCTTCGATTACTTTCAATCGTCGGTGCTTTTCTTCTTGCGTTACATCGTCAACCATTTTTCTTTGGGCGAACGTGTTTGGTCGCGTGGAGTACATAGCAACATGTACTTTATCGAAACGCAAATCTTGTATTAGTTGTACGGAATCTTCGAATTGCTCTTCAGTTTCCCCGGGGAAACCAACTATTAAATCAGTAACTATCGCGACTTCCGGTACAGTTGACCTTACTTTGGAGATTAATTCTCTGTATTGAGCGTTTGTATATCCTCTTTTCATGTTACGTAGTACTTCATCGTTCCCTGCTTGGAATGGAAGATTAATATTTTCCATAACATGAGGTAATCGGGCTACTGCATCAATAATTTTGTCGCTCATATCGTTAGGATGTGAAGTGAGAAAGCGGATTCGAGACAATTCTGGGACATCATCGTGTATTGATTGCAGCAGATTGGCTAAATCGGATGGTTCCTCAAAGTCGTGCCCATAAGAATCCACATTTTGTCCTAAAAGAGTCACCTCTTTCACTCCACGTGCAACAAGCATTTTGCATTCTTGCACTAATTCATTGGTGCTTCTGGATATTTCTCGGCCTCTGCGATAAGGGATGATGCAGAATGTGCAGAATTTGTCGCATCCATGAATTATTGGGACATGCGTAGTCACTGAAGGGCTTCCTGGAACGAAGGGACCAACGCAGCCATCAGGATCTACTCCAACTTTATCCCCTACTAGCTCAATTAAAGGTTCAAATTGCTGCGGTTGCATAAAGAGATCAACGTAGGGGTATCGTTTTAAGAGATCATCTTTTTTGGGACCAACCATACAACCCATGAGCGCAAGAGTTTTATCGGGGAATCGTTGTTTCCAAGGCTTCAAAGAAGTTAGCATTCCAACAACCCGTTCTTCTGCTTGTTGCCGTACAACGCAACTATTAAGGACAATGACATCTGCATCTTTTGGATCTTGTGACCATTGGAGACCAAGTTGCTCTAGCCCAGCGCCCATGCGCTCAGAATCTGCCTTGTTCATTTGGCAACCAACGGTCCAAATATGGTAACTAGTCATATGTTCTCATCGCTTTACTTATACGCTTTTGATTTTACTGGCGGAGGGAGCGGGATTCGAACCCGCGAGGGAGCTCATCACCCCCAACCCGCTTAGCAGGCGGGCGCACTAGGCCACTATGCGATCCCTCCCTAGACGAATACCATACCAAACATAACAAGGTACTGCTATCAATTCAAAATAAGAGGAACTACCATTGGAGGTGCCATGCGCGACTTAACCCATGAAGAAATACTCTCTCAGCTACAAGCACTAGATCTTCATCCTATGGATGCAATTGATTTGGATGAGATTACCAATCGAGTCAATGCTATAAACCAAGCAATTAGCGGATTAGAGGATCCGGATGCAGATTTAATGGAGCCTGCTTTTGTATTTTGGTTGACGGAGGAAAACGATGAGCCTCGATGAATTAACACTTCAATCGGCTATGGATTTGTCTTCAATGATCACAAAGGGCGATCTTTCTCCTGTTGAGATCACACAGGCTTACTTGGCTCGGATAGAAAAATATTCGCACTTGAATGCCTATATTACTGTCGATTATGAAGGTGCAATGAACGCGGCTCGTATTGCGGAAAAAGAACTTAGCCATGGATTAATTAGAAGCCCCATTCATGGTTTGCCTGTAGCAGTTAAGGATCAGTTCCACGTCAAAGGAATGCGAACGACACTTGGAGGTAACATTTACGACAAGATCTCTACCGAGGATGCGACCGTAGTTGCACGCCTAAGAGATGCAGGGGCTATTTTCCTAGGGAAATTAAATTTAAGTGAGTATGCACTCGGAGGAAATATCCAGCATCCTTTTGGAGTTCCGAAAAATCCTTGGGATATAACTCGCCAAGCTGGTCAGTCAAGTAGCGGGTCCGCTGTTGCAGTTGCCGCGTCATTATGTTCGGCAGCACTGGGGGGAGATACTGCAGGATCTATTCGTGGCCCAGCTGCATGGTGTGGGATTGTAGGCCTGCGCCCAACTTGGGGTGCCGTAAGCCGCTATGGTGCCTTCCCTATGGCTTGGTTTATGGACACTATTGGACCGATGACCAAAACAGTAAAGGACGCTGCAATTTTCCATTATGCGATTGCTGGTAATGATCCGAAGGATATTTATACTTCAAAAAGAACCGTTCTCCCTTTTGATCATACGCTGGGATTAAAAGGACTTCGAATTGGAATTGTGCGTGAAAGCCTAGATAACGGTATGGCTAGTGAACATGTGATCGATGCATTTAATACTGCTATGGACGTATTTAGAGATGCAGGGGCATTGGTAGAGGATGCATCGTTGCCCCTATTTGAACAGGGAGGTTTGATTGCGAATACCTTATCGGATGTAGAAGCTGCTCATACTCATAGGCATTGGTTGCGGGAGCAGCCAAATGATTATGATTTTGCGACGAGAAGAAGGCTCATGGCTGCTAGTTTAATCTCTGGGGCCATGTATACGAAGCTAAGTAGATTCAGAATGTTAATGCGAAGGGATGTCATGTCGGCATTACATCAGTTTGACGTGATTGTTACTCCTGCTCAAGCTGGGGGGGCTCCATTAATAGCAAATGAGACCAATCTTACTTCGAAGGAAGCAGTCATTAGTCAATTTTTTGGGCTTAGGTCCCATAGGAGCCCATTTAATTTGTCTGGTGTACCTGCGATGGCGATACCTTGTGGTTTCACTGGAGATGGAATGCCTGTAAGTATTCAAATTGCTGGACAACCGTTTGCAGAAAATTTGTTATTTCAATTTGGCTTGGAATTTCAAAATCGAACAGATTGGCATTTGCAGAGGCCTGATCTGTAGAAAAACTCGTTTTAGTTGTTCGTATGTATAGCACAATGCTATCCTCGACATGTGTGGGCCTGTGGCGCAGTTGGGAGCGCGCCTCAATGGCATTGAGGAGGTCGGGGGTTCGAATCCCCCCAGGTCCACCAATTCTTTTTTCTGAGGCAGCATGAGCCTTCCAATTTATTGCCCTCGTTGCGGATCATTACTTTCAAACAAATACGAAGGCGGTAAGCAGCGTCCTGCATGTGACTCACCTGGGTGTGGATACTTTCATTTCACGGATGTCTCGATTGGATGTGGTGCAGTAGTAATACATGAAGGACGAGCATTATTGATTCAACGAGGACTTGAACCTGGACGTGGTAATTGGCAAATACCAGGTGGGTATGTGGAGGACGATGAAGAGATAGCATCAGCAGTTGAGCGAGAAGTATTTGAAGAAGCTGGAATTAAGGCTAATGTCGAGAAAGTTATTGGATTTCGGCATTCAGCTAATCTAAATGGCTTGTCATCTCCGAACTTATATGTGGTATTTAGGTTGAAACATTTATCAGGAGAACCTCGTTTCGATGGCGAAGAAACAATTGATGCCGGGTATTTTTCAATGAGCGAAATAGAAAATAAGCAAGGGATACAAACTCTATCCCTGTGGGCTATCAAATTAGCTTTTACCAGTGATCGCAATATGGGGTTTGTATCGCAAGATTCCTTTTTTGAACCTAGGGCTGGAAGGACAGTATTTGGTATTGAAAGCTAAGTTGACTTAGCGACCCAGATTAAGTCATCTGAATCATTTGTTACAGGTCCCAAGTCAAAATCACCATATACCTCAAGGATGGATAGCCCAGATAAAGCAAATAAATGTTCCATTTCATATTGGAAAGAATATCGTTGGGGATAATCCCTATAAATTCTTTTATTAACTACTCCCTCTTCATCGAGGTACTCAATAATTAGCCTGATATCATTGATTTGCGTGAGTTGATCCCATTCATTCATACCCCAGACAACTATAGTGCCCCCTTCTTTGCGACTTACGTCCATCAGATGGATCGGGGTGTCGACGCTATGCTTATCGGCTAATTGTTCGATATCAGGGTTGAAGGTATCCATTACAAGTAAACCATCAGCAATCAGATGTTTGCGGATATTGTTTAAAGCTTTCTTTTGATCCACAGGATTAAGAACGCTTTGGAAAGAACGATAAGGTAAAATTATTAGCGCGAAACGTTCAGCAAGTTCTAAATCAAGTATATCTCCAGTCTGAAATATACACGTAGTAGATAATCCGAGTTTAGCGGCTTTACTATTGGCGAGTTCAATCATCTTAGGAGATACATCAATCCCTACCACATCAATACCTTGGGAAGCTATAGGGATACTGATTCGACCAGTGCCAGCACCTAATTCAAGTACAGGTCCACCTGTGGATTGTGCCTGACTAACGTAGAAAGGGATATCATGGGTTAATTCCGCGTAAACTTCATCATAAATACCAGCCCAGTCATCGTATGGAAATTCAAATGTCATTGCTTACTCACTGTAAGATATTATTGCGATGAGCCCATTCTTTGGAGCGCACGTTTGACACGTTCATCATTAGGAAGATTAGGATCGCGCTCAACGGACAGAGCTTGCCTTGCTTCAATTCCGGAGTAACCTAGTGCCATTAGCCATTGCAAAGCTGCATCGGTTTCCACGCGCGCTTCTTGAGGAATTGAGGAAAGCGGAATTTCTATTTCTTTTTCTAGCTTTTCTTTTAATTCAAGAATTATTCGTTCTGCAGTTCTTTTGCCTACTCCTTGGGCTCTCGAAATTGAAGTCGCATCGCTTGAAATAATTGAACTAGCTAATGCAGAAGGTTCGAGTGCACTTAACACTGCTAAGGCTGCCTTCGGCCCAACCTGGCTGACACCAATGAGCATTTGGAAAAGCTTTTTGCCCTGCTCGGTTGTGAATCCATACAATTGAAGATCGTCTTCTCTGACGACTAAGTGTGTCAGGAGTTTTACATTTTCTCCAATATCAGGTAAGGCTTTGATATTAGTTGCGGGAACATTTGCTTGTAAGATAAACCCATTCCCTACTCGTATAAGTACCGAATCGGCAGACTTTGATTCAATGATTCCTTCAATCCCTGAAATGATACTCAATTGCGCTCCACTAATTGCCTGTAACGGTTTTGGTAAATATGACAGAGTGCTATAGCAATAGCATCAGATGCGTCTTCAGGCATTTCTTCTTCCCCTAGTCCTAGCAAAACCCGTACAGAATGTTGTACTTGCAGCTTGGACCCCGCGCCGTAATTTGCGACTGTACTTTTTACATTTGTCGGAGCGTAACGGTATATGGACATTTCATTTTGAACAGCTAAAAGTAAAGCAATTGATTGAGCCTGACCTACTGTAACCGCGGACTTAGCACCACGAGTAGGCGCAACGAAAGGCTCTTCAATTGCGAGGACGTCTGGTTTCCATTCTTCAATGATATCGTGCAATCCTGAATATAATATTCCGAGACGGTTGGCGACTTCTTTTGAGGGCCCACCTTTTACTACACCCCAAGTCAAACATTGAAGCGCCTCGTTATTTTGGTCTATTACGCAGTAACCCAAAATCTTAGTTCCAGGATCTACCCCAAGTATCCGCATCTTGTTCCCTAAGCCAATCATATATGACTCATTTTATGGTTAAGCTACTGATCGGGGAATCTGTCGGAGTCACATATTGCCGTACTTTTCTAGCGCTTCTTCACTGAAATCTGCATTTGTGAAAACTTGCTGAATGTCCTCAAGCTCTTCGATATTGTCTAATAGACGGAGTGCTTGAGTCGCATGTGCATTCTCTAATTGCACAATAGCATTGGGAATCATGGTTACATGTGCTTGTAGAAGCTCTAATCCAGATTCTTTTATTACACTTATTATTGACTCAAGCGCGGAAGGCTCTCCGGTTATTTCTAAGAGTCCACTGTCAATTTTGAAATCTTCCGCACCTGCATCGATGGCAGATAGGGCAAGATTTTCAGATTGCTCATCAGTTAATCCTTCAACGCTGACCAAGGATTTACTTTCAAACATCCAAGCTACCGAACCTGCTTCGCCAAGGTTGCCCCCACCTCGACTGAAGACGGTGCGAATATTTGACGCGGTCCTGTTCCTGTTATCAGTCAGGGCCTTAACCATTATTGCTGCACCTCCTGGGGAGTAGCCTTCATACACGATTTCTTCAAATACAGAGCCGTCACTTCCTATCCCAAGTCCTTTTTTTACAGCTCTATCGACGTTGTCAGCAGGCATGTTCGCTGCTCGGGCTTTATCTATCATCAAACGAAGACGGAAATTCATGTCAGGGTCTCCACTTCCACCTTCTCTAGCCGCTACTGCAATATCTCTCGCAATTTTAGTAAATAGAGCACCTTTTTTGGCATCAAGTGCTGCTTTTTTGTGTTTGATTGTTGACCATTTTGAATGACCGGACATTTAAAACCCCTTTGTTCTAAATTTTACAGATTACAATCAGTACCTTAATGGTTGATTAGTATATTAAATTTTTTTGGTTAATTTTGCTTTTGTTTTTTTAGATTTAAGTTTTTTGGGCACATTGCTTCGCCATTCAAGGCCTTCCGGCAGTGAAATTTTCATCATGTTTGTGTTTACATCGACCATAAGAATTACATTCGCGACAGCGGGTATTAAAAGCTCGTTCTTATCATCTGTCACTACGTACACATCATTAGCTCCAGTATTCAATATCTCCGAAATGTTACCTAGTAGAACGCTATTCTCATCCAGTACGCTCATTCCTATTAATTGGTAATGGTAATAAGTATCAATTGGCAGTTTGGGGATTGCAGCAGTTTCTACGGAAATCGCGGAACCTTGTAAGTCACTTGCTTTTTGCCTAGTGGTTACACCTTCAAGGGACAGCAGGAGGTACTTTGGGCTGATTTCCTGTGAATTTGTGACGGTAAATGCTTGATCTGCAATACTAATGGACGCATTTATTTGAAACCGATTTGGATTGTCGGAATCGGTTTCAATTCTTATTTGTCCTTTAATCCCGTGAGGACTTACCACTTTGCCAACAATTACTTTTGTGGAATCTTTGTTTATCAAGAATTAATGCTAAAAAGGAGATCTATACGATTTCTAGATTGGCGCGCGTGTCTTCTTTCACTGCGGCAACTCTAACAAGAACGCGCATCGCTTGCGCGACTCGACCTTGGCGGCCTATTACTTTGCCTTTGTCATCTTCATGAACCTCAAGGCGTATGTATATCTGGCCATCCTCTTCTTCTTCCGTAACTTTTACGTCTTCTGGATGGCTTGCAATTGCTTTTGCGATGTATTCGACCAATTCTTTCATATTTAACCGGCTTTTTCTACCAGCCCTTGGGACTGCAGAATACGTCCTACCGTCTCTGACGGCTGCGCTCCAACACTCAACCAGTGTTTAGTTTTGTCTTGGTCTAACACTACTGTAGGAGGATTAGTAAGAGGGTCGTAATGCCCAACTTGATCCACGAAATTTCCGTCTCGAGGGGCACGCACGTCCGCAACTACAATTCTGTAGCTTGGCCTTTTTTTCTTACCGACTCTACGTAGACGAATCCGGAGCATATACAACCGCCTCCATTAAATTAGAATAATGTTAGTAGATTCTAACACAGCTGTAAAAATAGTTTTATCAATGCTTAAGTACTGGCATTATTTATTATCAACGAAGCCAGTCCTAGGAAAAGTAAGAATCCCACTATATCTGTAAAGGTTGTTACTACAACCGCAGAGGAGATTGCAGGGTCTTGCCTTATTTTTCGAAGTATTAATGGGATACTTGCGCCTACTACTCCTGCTATCACCATATTTCCAAACATTGCTACGCCAAGAACCAATCCAATAAGTGGATTTCCAATCCACAAAGAGCAAATAATTGCTACAACCAAACCAAGGTAGATTCCATTCAATATACCTAAGGTTGCTTCATGTAGAAGTAATTTTCGCCCGCGGTTCCCAGGTAATTCACCTAAGGCAATACTTCTTACGGTCAAGGTTAATGTTTGAGTTCCACCTATTCCTCCTTGACCTGCAACTACAGGAAGAAAAACCGCGAGTACAGCGGCTTTAGCTATAGTGGATTCGAACAATTGAATTATTCCTGCCGCTGCAAAAGTTGTAGCTAAGTTGATAACTAGCCATGGTGCTCGTCCGCGCAAAGATTTGGAGATGGATGCCTGAGGTTTTTCGGTACTCATCCCTGCGATCTTGAACATATCTTCAGAGGCTTCAGCCTCAGCAACATCAAGTAAGTCTTCAGAATCAATCACGCCTACTAATTGACCTGATGGGTTAGTAACACCTAGGCACTGAAGGTCATATCGCTCGATGATTCTTACGCATTCTTCCTGGTCGGCGCTTACGCTGACAGTTATAGGGATCGGTTTCATAAGTGTGGGAATAGGCGTGCTAGCACGGGCTAATGCTATTTTTTTGATGCTGAGATAGCCAACGGGACGAAAATTATCGTCAATTACAAACATAATATTGATATCCGTTGTTGCTTCGGAAGCTAGCCTTAGTGCATCCAAAGCTACACCAGCGGTTCTGGTAGCCTTTACTACGTTATACGGAGGAAGCATTAATCCACCAGCGGAATCATCGGGGTAAACGATCAGCGATAGAACGTCTTCAGCATGATCCATTTTGTCCAACGCTGCTTGTGCATCTACTTCGGGTAACGCTCGTAAAATGTCGGTAGCGACATCAGCAGATAGTTCATTCAATACTGTAGTATTGATAGTTTCCGGTAGCAGCGAGTAAATTGAAGCTGCTTCGCTTGGGTCAAGCGTGCTAAGAATTTCTCTAATGGATTCCACCTCTAGAGTTTTTAGAAGACTGTACTGCAATAGCCTTGGCATTTCGATTAAGATCTCAGCTTTGTCTACCGGATGGAAACTAGCAAAAAGATCAAGGGCGTTTTCATTCAATTCTTGTTCTAATAAATTGATGATTACATCTGAAACTTTGCTTAGATCCACAGTTTTGGTCGAATCACTAACAGAGATATTGTGTAATGCAGTTTCCGAAAAATTTTCTTCGCTCATGATTACTCCAATAAAATTCCGACTAATACAAAACATTCTATAATCTAGTTTTGTTTTATGATTCATTTGGAATAATAACTATGATGGTTACAGTATCGGATTTAGGTGAATATGCTTTAATTGAGCGGGTTGAAAATTTCATTCAACTTCGTCAACTAGAGCATCGGCCGGAAATTAAGCTAATTGCGGGTATTGGGGACGATGCTGCTGCATGGCAAGTCTCGGGAATACAGGTTACAACTACCGATTCAATGGTAGAGGATGTACATTTTCGCAGAAGTACTTTTTCTTTTTTTGATATTGGCTGGAAGAGTTGGGTTACAAATTTAAGTGACATCATCGCAATGGGGGCCACTCCTTTGGGAGGCTTAGTCACTTTAGGTTTACCTGAAGATATGTTGCTTGAAGATTTCGATTCTCTCTATGATGGAATACTAAGTGCATGCAAGGAATACCGAACTGTGGTTTTAGGAGGGGATATCGTAGCTTCCCGTGCCCTTTTTGTAAGCGTAACTATGATTGGTTCTTGTGAAAAAACACCTATCTTGCGGAGTGGTGCACAAATCGGAGATGTAATTGCGGTATCCGGGTCTTTGGGCGATGCACTAGGAGGCTTACAGCTGCTGGAGCAGGGCAGTGCAATTAACACGGAAGCTAGCAGGAGATTAATTGAAAAACAACGCCGTCCCAAAGTTAACGTAGATTTTGCTCAATTGTCCAAAATACTTGGAATTCATGCAATGATGGATTTGTCCGATGGATTACTGATTGACCTCGCTAAATTAGCTCACTCCTCTGGTGTAGCAACGCAAATACAGGCCTCCCTAGTACCTATTTCTGATGAATTACAGAAAGAGTTTCCATTGAAAGCAGAGGAAATGGCTTTGAATGGCGGAGAGGATTACGAATTACTTTTGGTAGGAGCGAAAAATACTCTTCAGGATTTTGTGAATCGCCATCCAAAAGCTGCAATTATTGGTAAGGTTATCGAAGGCGAGCGTGGAAGCGTTACTGTTTTTGACGCGTCCGGTTTTGAAATGGAATTAAGTGATTTAAATTGGGAGCACTTTAAGTGAAATTTTACTCTAATAGCCCTGAAGAAACTCAGGCTTTGGGTTCGAGAATGGGAGCTTTAGCGAATAAAGGCGAACTCTTTTTGCTGAGCGGAGAGTTAGGCTCGGGGAAAACAACATTCGTTCAGGGATTTGCTTGGGGTGCTGGCGTTGAAGGTTACGCTCATAGTCCGACGTTTATATTGGTTAATCAATATCAAGGACGTATAAAAATTAACCACGTTGACCTTTATAGGGTCGAAGGTGGCAACTTAGAAGCACATGACCTTGGGTTTGAAGAAATGCTAGACGAAAGTAGTGTTTTAGTTGAATGGTATGAAAATGCCGAAGCTATTTTCGACGATGATCACATAAGAATTGAGTTTTATCAGGGGGTTAATGGCTCTGAAAGCCGGGTAATTGAGGTTAAAGCTAAAGGGCATTATTACGAACAGTGGATTGTAACTTTAACGCAAAAAGTGTTTCCAAATGAAAAATAATCAATACCTGATAATCGATACGTCTACCAAAACTGGTTCGGTTTGCATATATGCAAATGGTGAAATTCAGAGGGTACATATATGGGGTTCCAAAAATAACCATACTGCAGAATTATTACCAGCTATAAAAATGCTTATGGACTTAGAGTCAACTCGCATATCTGAATTTAACGGAATTGTTGTATCGATTGGTCCAGGCGGATTTAGTGCTATTCGTACGGGAATCGCAGTTGGGCAAGGCTTGGCTATGGGAGCTTCCTTGCCGATAGTTGGGGTAAACTCACTTGAAACTTCGGCATACTCCTTGAGGCATATTAACAAGCAAATTTGCTCGCTAATTCCTGCAGGGAGAGAGAACATTGCATGGTGCACTTATGCGATGGATTCTTCTGGATGGCGCATAATCACTGAAGAAAAAATTACAAAAATTTCTGAATTTGTTAAATCTCAATCATCAATTGAAAATACTTGTTTTTGTGGAGAAGGACTGACTCCAGATATTGTGGAGCTACTAGAGGCACATTATAAAATTGAACTTCTGAGAGTAGAAGATTCTCCTGTATTAGCAAGACTAAAAGGAGCTATCGAAATAGGCATTAATTTGCTTAGTAGTCAAGAAAATTTGACGAATAATATAGAACCTAAATACCTTCGCCCTCCTTCAATAACGTAATCTTTAGACGGGCTGCTATAGTATTAAGCGCAAAAGTCCCGTAATAATTAAGCTTAATGATTTATGTGCATATTTTCTAAAGGAGAAAACTTTGGCTGAACGAACACTTGTACTTCTAAAACCTGACGCCGTCCAGCGTGGCTTAGTTGGCGAAATTGTAGGTAGATTGGAAAATCGTGGATGGAAAATAGTGGGCCTAAAATTCATGCGAATGACAGATGAGGTAGCGAGAAAGCATTATGCGGAGCATGTCGAAAAACCATTTTTCCCTGGATTGGCTGCGTTTATGATGTCGCGTCCTATTATTGCGATTGCTCTTGAAGGGGAGAACGTTGTGGATGCAGTTCGCAAATCTATGGGTTCGACTAATCCCCAGGATGCTAACCCTGGAACAATACGAGGAGATTTAGCTGTAAATATCGGTAGAAATCTAATTCATGGGTCTGATTCAGTAGAATCAGCAATCCGTGAATTAGCAATTTTTTTCAATGGCGAAGAGCTATATGAGTATGAGCGTGAGGCCGACAATTGGGTTACTGAATCCTGACCAATTCTCTTCCGGTGCGCCACACTTCTTCTAGTTTATAGAAATTGCGCTGCTCCTCACTAAAAACATTTACTACTATGTCACCGAAATCAAGAAGGACCCACCCTGAATTGGATGATCCTTCTTGATGGTGCAGGTGTAATCCATCCTTTTTTATCTTTTCAGCGATATCATTACCTAGAGATTGCACTTGACGCGTGCTGGACCCACTAAGCATGATCATGTAATCAGTGAAGCTTGAAATATCTTTTACGTCGAGAAGGACAATGTTTTGAGCCTGCTTATCAGAAGCAAGTTCGATAGCGTTTCTAGCTATCGACGCAATGTCTAAAGCGGTAGAAAATTGATCAGCCATTGGTAGATTATAGGGCAGATAGAGATTAAGAGTTTATTAATGACAAACAGAGAAAGAAAAAAAACTAACCTACCTCGTGTCGTAGTAGCTATGTCTGGAGGCGTTGATTCTTCTGTAGCAGCGTATCTTTTGTCACGTGAAGGATACGAGGTTATAGGAATTACAATGCGCCTTTGGTCTGCAGATGAGGATGTAGAAATTGCGGCTGATCATCAAGGCTGTTGTTCTATAGATGATATTGAGGATGCTCGTAGGGTTTGCCAGTCAATCGGAATACCACATTACGTATTGGATGCCAGGAACGAGTTTCAGGAACACGTCATAAAATATTTTACTGATGAGTACCGAAAGGGTCGTACACCACATCCCTGTATTGCATGTAATGATCGGATAAAATTCGATTTTTTGTTGAGCCGTAGCCAAATGATGGAAGCTGAGTACATCGCTACCGGTCACTACGCGCGCATTGCACTAAACCATACTGGGCGATTTATGCTTCGTGAAGGAGTTGATCGATTGAAAGATCAATCATACGTGCTATTTGGTTTGAGTCAGTCGCAGTTAAGTAAAATTTTATTACCGATTGGTGGCTACACAAAGGGTCAAATAAGAGATTTTGCATTTGAAGCTGGATTGCATATCGCAAATAAATTAGATAGCCAAGAGATTTGCTTTATCCCAAGTGGCGATTACCGTCAATTTATTAAAGATAAGACGGAGCCAGCTCCCGGCAATATTATCGACAGTGAAGGTACAATTGTGGGCTCTCACCCAGGTGTAGAGTTCTACACGGTTGGTCAACGCCGAGGTTTGAATATAACTCCTAATCAATTAAATTTACCTGAAGGGACAAAAATATTTGTTACCGGGGTAAACCCAATGTCTAAAACGATAATGGTAGGAACTTCTGAGGATTTAATGGGCCATGGCGTTTTGGTTGATCGAGTAAATTATATTGATGGCGTCGCTCCTCATGGACCAATCAATATTGATGCAAAAATTAGATACAATGGAATTAAGTCCTCCGCAGTCCTGTACCCTGATGGTGAATCTGCAGTTTTGCGATTTGATGATCCTCAACGTGCAATTACACCTGGTCAAGCTGCAGTTTTTTATGCAGATGATTGCGTATTAGGTGGCGGTTACATAGATGGACCAGTGAAATAAGGACTATAGAGGGTCAGAGTGGTACCAACTCAAGATGAAGAACTGACCTTGAATCTTGCAGGCTTCGTCTATATTGCTGGTGTAGATGAAGTAGGACGAGGGCCGATTGCTGGACCCGTTGTTGCGGGTGCGGTGATTTTGCCTAGCTTATCGAATATTGAAGTCCAAGACATATTTTTGATTCGAGATAGCAAAACTCTCTCTAAGAAACAGTTACCTCAAGCTGATCAACTTGTTCGCAAATATGCCTCTTGTATAGGAATCGGTGAAGTCAGCAACGTAGAAATTGACGCAATTGGAATAGCCCCTGCAGTTCGAAAAGCAATGCACTCAGCTTTAGACCAATTGAGTATTCCCCCTGATCATATTTTGTCTGACGCATTCCCTATAGATTGGAGGCATAAACCCTGCAAGCCTATTATTAAAGGAGATGCGCTTTGTACTGTCATTTCTGCAGCGTCAATAGTGGCAAAAGTATATCGTGATCGAGTTATGGATTTATTTAATGAAGAGTACCCAGGTTATGGTTTTGATACCCACAAAGGCTATGCTTCATCGAAGCATTTGGACGCTATAGATAAAAAAGGAGCTACTCCTATTCATAGGCTAAGCTTTTCTCCATTCAAACCTAGATTGTTTTAGCTGGTTTTTGGGTTTAGTAACGCAAGGCCAACCACATTAGGTCCAGTATAGGTTCCAATTACAGGTCCAATTCTACCTGTAATTACAGGCTTGCTGGAAAGAGGAGCCAGAAAAGTCGTTAACTGGTCGGCTTCTTCACCTTCAGCTTGATAAATAAAGGCAACTTCTTCAAATGGGGCTCCCTCAGATGCAATATCTTGCAGCCTCTGTACAGCTTTTTGGCGCGTTCGTAGCTTCTCGTAGGGATGTACTTCTCCGTCAACGCATTTAAGAATGGGTTTGACTGAAAGTAACGATCCTACTAAAGCTTGTGCTTTTCCAATTCGCCCTCCTTTTTGGAGGTATTCCAACGTATTGAGTACAAAAAAAAGATCGACTCTGCTAGCTACATCTGCAGCGGTGTCTAGGACTGCTTGAACATCTGCGCCTGAATTAGCAGCCTCTGCCGCAGCCTTAACCACAAGGGTTAACCCAAGCGAACCAAGCTTGCTGTCCATAAGCTGTATATTCGCATTAGGGAACTCTTCTCGTGCTAACCGAGCTGAATTTAAGGTTCCGCTTAATTTATCAGATATATGTATAGAGACAATGTCATGCCCTTCGTCAACTAACGGGGTGTAAGCTGAGATAAAATCCCCGACAGATGGCTGTGTAGTTCTAGGTAAGATATTTCCATTCTGGAGTCGATCAAAAAACTCATCAGATTGGATTTCAATTTTATCTTTAAACGCGTCTTCACCGAAGAAAACGGTTAAAGGTACGACGGTTATACCTAAAGATTTCGCCAGTTCCTCAGGGATGTCGGAAGTACTATCTGTCACTATCTTTATTGCCATGATGTCTCCTAATTACTCGATTGATACAAAATACTGATAAAAAGGCTGATTCCCTTCAATAGTTTCAAATTCGCATGAAGGGAAACGTTCTGAAAGTAAACTTGCAGTAGATTGTGCTATCGCAAGATTTATTTGGTCTCCAAAATAAAGCGTTACTAACGAATCATCCTGTGCTAGGGAGCATTCTAGCATGGTAATTAAAGCTTTCTCGGCAGAGTTTTCGGCAGATACCAATTTGCCGTCTACTAAAGCTATGAAATTACCTTCTGTAATAGAGATGCCGTTAATTTCAGCTGAACGTGCGGCGGTTGTGATTTCTCCAGATTTTGTTTCGGAAATTGCGCGGGTCATTGCGCTCAAGAGATCTTCGTTGGATTGATCGGGATTGAAGGCAAGTAGGGCATTGATCCCCTGCGGGATAGTTGTGGCAGGTAATACAAACCCCTTTCCTTCGGACATTTCAAGAGCCTGTTCTGCTGCAAGTATTATATTGCTATTGTTGGGAAGAATTATCGTGAATTTTGCGTTTGCCTCTGTAATTGAACTTAATATTTCTGCAGTGCTCGGATTCATTGCCTGACCACCCTCAATTACTACAGCGGCTCCTAATTCTTTAAGAATAGTGGAGATGCCTTTGCCAGCGGCCACGGCTACAATTCCAAGCTCAGCCAGAGGACGTTGAGCCTTGTCGTGCTTTTCTAAAAACTCAGCGTACTGGAGATCCATGTTTTGGATAGTGATTTGGTCAAGATTCCCCTTTTGCGTGCCAAGGTTTAATAATTCACCTGGGTTGTAGGTATGTGCATGTACACGAAGGAGCTTGTCATCTCCAATGACCACTGTTGAATTAGCTATATGCATAACTTCTGATCTGATTTTGGATGGATTGAATTCGCTACCATGTATCACAAATTGAGTACAGTACCCGTACATTTCATCTTCTGTATGTTCAAGGAAATCCGTGTTAATAGCAGTAGGATTTAGAGAATTAGAGCCTGTTGCTGCAGAAATTTCAAAGTTCACTTGTTCTGAGCCAACAAAGGTTAACGCACCAGCAAAAAACGCAACTAGCCCTTGCCCTCCTGCATCAACTACACCGGCTTCTTTTAATATGGGCAGTTGCTCCGGAGTTCGCGCAAGGGCAACAACAGAAGATTCATATGCATTTCGCAGTACATCAACTAAATCACCTTTAGTATTTTTTGCAGCTGTTGCAGCCGCTTTCATTACGGATAACATGGTTCCTTCAACTGGTGTACCGACCGCCAAATAACCTGCGTCAGCTGCATGTGATAGTGCACTCTGCAGGTTACTTCCATGGCACTCTTTACAACCCGAAAGGCCATTGGCCATGCCTTTAATGAACTGTGAAAAAATTACACCACTGTTCCCTCTTGCTCCTAGAAGGGCACCTTTTGCCAAGGATTCAATTAAGGAACCAACTGTTTCTTGCGGTAAAGAAGTCGCAACCGAATCATTAGCAGCTTGCAACGTTAGTAACATATTAATTCCAGTGTCGCCATCAGGAACGGGAAATACGTTCAATGAGTTTATTGCATCTACGTTAGCCTCAATGAATTTTGTTCCTGATAGAAATAGCTGCTTTAATCCTTCGGCATTTAATGAAGCAACGTGTTGATTTGTCATGTCTTGGCTACCACTCACCATTCTGTTAATATATTTCTAGGGCGCTAAGCGCCCAAATTTTATGGCTGGCACTATTGTTACCAGCAAAATGGAACTTATGGCAAGTTGTGATGTATGCGGAGCTCGTCGCAGAGCTGGCAAAAATGTTAGTCATTCAAATAGACACACAAACCGCTGGTTTCTTCCAAATATACAGCGGGCTACCTTAATGCATAAGGGTAAAATGCAGCGATTGCATGTCTGTACCCGTTGTCTTCGGACTGCTCAAAATAAGCGTATGACGGTTTCTAGTTAGATAGCGCATCTAATTTCTTAATTAACTGATACTAATTCGATTTCAAAAGTTAGGGCTTGACCTGCTAGTTCGTGATTTGCATCAAGTGTTATAGAAGCGTCGTTAATTTTGATTACGACTGCTGGAGCCCCATTGGAAAGTTGTACTCGATCACCTTCCTTTAAACCTTCGGGGGCACCCTCTGAAGGAACTTCAAATATCAATTGTTCATTTTTTTCACCGTAAGCCTGCGCCGGCTCCATCCGGACTTTAACGCTTTCGCCAACAGCTAAACCAAGGACCGCGTCATTGAATCCTGGGATTACTTGACCTCCACCGACGGTAAATTTCAATGGTTCACCTCGATTCTTTGAAGAATCGAAAATCTGACCATTATCTAAAGTTCCATGATAATGAACCGACACAATGTCTCCATCAGTAGCCATAATTACATCCTCCGTAACGTTGATGATTGTTTCATTTTCTTTACGTGGTTTAGATTCTTCAGAGCACGCAATAAGCATAAACGATATTGTTAATGCTAGGACTATCACCGATGCATACTGTATTGCTGCATGTTTATTATGCTGGATCATTAGGTAATTGCTGAAATGCTATCTCGCATTTTAGCTATAGAATCTTGTATTGATGAGTGATCATTGTATATCGCTGAACCTGCAACAATTACATCTGCTCCTGCGTGAATTACACGATCCACATTATCAAATTTTATTCCGCCATCAACTTCCAGTTCAGTACTTAAACGCTTTTCATCAATCATCAAGCGTAATAATTTAATTTTCGGAAGAACATTTTTTATGAATGATTGACCACCGAAACCAGGGTTGACTGACATAGCCAGGACCAAATCTATATGGTCCAGAACATCTTCTAAAGAAGAGGCGGGGGTGGACGGATTTATTGATACGCCTGCTTTTGCTCCTAAACCTTTTATTAAATTAATTACAGGCAGTAATTCATCTACTGCTTCGCGGTGAACAGTGATTTTGTCCGCTCCTGCTTCAATGAATTCTGGTATAAGGCGATCGGGTTTTACAATCATCAAATGCACGTCTAGTGGAAGGCTGGTATTTGCTCTGATTGCCTTGACTACGAATGGTCCTATAGTTAGATTTGGTACGAATTCGCCGTCCATAACATCAACGTGTATATAGTCTGCCCCAGCCCTCTCGGTTTCTTTTACTACTTCTCCGATTCGACCAAAATCTGCAGATAAGATAGAAGGTGCGATTTTAATGGAGTTCATTGTTTACACCTAATCTTTTTTTTGCATCTGCTATGGCTTTAAGAACTTGATTTGGGGAAGTACCTCCGGTCAGATCTCGTGAGGATGCACTCGCAAATGGGGTTATCTCATATATATCTTCAGAGAACAAGTTCGAAAACTCCAACAGCGTATCTAAAGGCAAATTGATTATGGATATTTTTTCAACTGCAGCCAAATCACACAGATTACTTACAATCGAATGCGCTTCACGAAATGGTAAACCTTTTGCTACGAGATAATCAGCGAAATCAGTAGCTAGTAGCGAGCTATCTTCTGCAGCAGATTGCATTCTATTCGTGTTGAACTGGCTATCCTTCAGCATTCCGTTCATTACTTCACATGCTGCAAGCAGGGTAGTGTGCGTATCGAAAAGGCCTTGCTTATCTTCTTGCAAATCTCGGTTGTAGGTTAATGGTAGCCCTTTTAATGTAGTTAACAGTGCGATTAGATTTCCGTATATTCTTCCAGTTTTACCGCGAGTAATTTCTGCATAATCAGGGTTCCTTTTTTGTGGCATTATTGAAGAGCCGGTTGTCCATTGACTACCTATTTGCAAAAAATTAAATTCAGATGACGACCAAAGGATGATTTCTTCTGCCAAGCGAGATAAATGCATTATGCACAATGATGCACTTGCAAGGAATTCAACTATATAGTCCCTATCTGCAACTGCATCCATAGAGTTGGCAGTAATTTCGTCAAACCCTAGTTCTTTTGCTACCCATTTGCGATTAAGGGGGTATGGAACCCCAGCTAATGCGCCTGAGCCTAGTGGCAAAACATTAACTCTTTTACGGGCATCTTTGAAACGAGAGGCGTCTCTATCAAGCATTTCAAAATACGCTAGTAAGTGATGGGCCAAAAAAACTGGCTGTGCCCGTTGTAAATGAGTGTAACCTGGCAAAAGGGTTCCTGTATGGTTACTAGCGAGGTCTACTAGCGTTGTTTGCAATTCATTTATACAGCTCAACAGGCTATCTATCGCATCACGGACATAGAGTCTCGTTGCGGTAGCTACTTGATCATTGCGTGAACGGCCGGTATGTAGTTTGGCTGCGGGATCTCCAATTAGCTCGTAAAGACGAGCTTCGATATTCATATGAAGATCTTCATATTTCGCCTGCCAAACGAATTTCCCCTCATTTATTTCTTGTTCTATTAATTCAAGGCCAGAAACAATTGCTGCTGAATCGTCATGCGTAATTATATTTTGATTACTCAGCATTTTTGCGTGCGCGATGGAAGCTTGTATGTCGTATGCATACAGCTTCCAATCAAAACTGACAGAGACTGTGTAGTCTGAGAAATTTTGGTAATGATGTGTTTTGTATTCACTCATGATATGACCATTGTACTAGGGATTTGAGGAATTATTGAGATTGAACCCTAATTTAGCCTCCAATGCAGTAAATGCATGTGATGGATCTTCTTCTCCAAGGCCAGCGTCCAATACTGAATGCCAAAATAACCTTGAAGATTCAAAAACAGACAATTTAAAACCCATTTCACTTGCAAGTGAAAAAGCTAAATCTTGATCTTTAGTTGTGAGCCAAGCTGATCCGTCCTTTCCAAACTGCCTGCTCAAAATTCTAGGTATGTTGCGTTCCCAAGTCCGACTAGCTCCAGATGCAGTACGGATTACAGAAAATAAGGATTGAAGATCAAGCCCAGACTTTGCTGCAAAAATAAGAGCTTCCATTGCAACTGCTAAATTGGTTGCCATTAGCATATTGTTTACTACTTTGGTAAGTGAACCGGAACCCGAGGGCCCCACCAATTCCACAGTTTTTCCCATTGCACTTAATGCTGAGCTCGCTTTGTTGAACGCTCTAAGTTCTCCTCCACACATTATGGTCAGCTCTCCTTTTTCAGCGAAAGGCCCTGAACCAGATACCGGGGCGTCCAAAAAAGAAACTTGTTTTTTTAAGGACTCATCGTAAAGCGATTTTGCAATTTCAGGATGTATTGTGCTGTGATCAACAATGATTAGCCCAGGTTTTGGGTTTTTAAGTACCCCATTTTTACCATTAATTACATCAACAACTGTTTCAGAATCAGGCAGGCAAGTGTGAATGAAATCTAATTCTGAGCCCATTTGATCAAAAGAAATGCCCGCAACTGCACCTGTTTTAACAAGTTCTGCAACTTTTTCTTGGCTGCGATTTTGGACAGTAACATGAAACCCTTTTGTTATGAGATTCATTACCATGGGTTTACCCATCCGGCCTAGTCCAATCCATCCTATTCGCATAAAATCCTCCGTTTAATTAATTGTAATTGCAATTGCTCCCATTGCAGCAAGGAAAATACCAAGAAGAACCAATGGGCTAAACGCTTCTGTCTTGCGATTGAATAGAAACGCTGCTCCTAAACCGAAGAAGGTCATAGTTTCAGTTAGTGGTGCTACTACAGATGTATCAGCGGATTCAAGTGCGGCAAACCTTAGAATTTGAGCTACAGTCATTATTGCTGCAGTTAAAAGGAACAGCTTAGCTGCGGTACTATTAATTTGCCTCAAGCTTTTCGCCCGTGCAGGTATAAGTAACGACGTTAAAAGCACGATGGCAGTTGCACTATGAGCTACGAAGGCTCCAAGTAGGTACATGGAAGTGTCAGCTAGAACCCATCGTAGTAAAAATGTAGATCCACCATAAGTGGCTGCGGCAGTTAGGCCGAACGTTATTCCTCTTGCTATTTGTAAAGAACCAAGTTTTACAGTAGGAGGGCGCGCAAATGCTATAAGTGGGGCGATAATCAGAAGACCTATGCCTATCCCTCTAGTTACGCCAACGATTTCACCTAAAAGTGAAACCCCTAGTATGCTTCCAAACAACGCCGATAAGACTCGGACGGGTGCAGTTAAATTGGCACCTACTGCTTGTATTGCTAGAAATTGAGAAAATCTCCCACCAAGGAAATTCATTATCCCTGCAATACTTAATACTATGTATTCAGTCGTGGTAAAAACACTCAGATCCGTAAATTGGCCCGAAGTGTAGGCAAGTAAAGCAAATACAGGAACCGACAATACTATTGATATGACGATACCGTCATACGCGGAAGCCAGTAGTACGCTTCTACGTACGATCGCCGTATTAAGTCCAAGCATCGCTGCTGCAGATAGGGCCAGTAATGCTCCATCCACTGTTAAGTAGCTTCTCCACCTTGGATTTCAGCTTGGGTTTTAACAGGCAAGCCGAAGACTGATATGAATCCTACCGAAGCTTGATGATCAAAGGTATCTCCAGCATCATAGGTTGCCAAATTGTGCTGATATAGGGACTCGTCACTGCTACGACCAACTACCGTGCTGGTTCCTTTGTGTAAGCGCGTTCTAACAATGCCATTCACGTGGCTTTGGCTGTTTTTTATATAGGCATCCAAGTTTTCCCGGTGCGCCGTGAACCAAAGTCCGTTGTAGACAATATCCGCATATTCTTGTGAAACACGATCTTTAAACCTTGTCTGTTCTTTGCTTAAGCACATTTGCTCAAGCGATTTATGAGCCTGATGGAGAACATGCCCGGCGGGAGCTTCGTAGATCTCGCGTGACTTGATTCCGACTAACCTGTTTTCGATATGATCAATACGGCCGACTCCATGTTTTCCAGCGATTTCATTTAAATTTTCAACTAGGCTTACGCTCTTAAGTTTCTCTCCGTTAATGGCTACTGGTATCCCTGTTTCAAAAGTAATTTCAATATATTCTGGTGACTCTGGAGCATCTGGGACTGATACTGTCCATGCATAAGCGTCCTCAGGAGGCTCCATCCAAGGGTTTTCTAGATCCCCTGCTTCAATGCTTCGGCCCCATATATTTTCGTCTACCGAGTAAGCACTACGCTTATTTATTTCTAAAGGGATTTGGTTTTTTTGTGCATATGCAATTTCATCGTCTCTTGTCATACCCCATTCTCGAGCAGGTGCGATCACTTTCATTGCTGGAGCTAGCGCAATTGCACTGACATCAAAACGAACTTGATCGTTTCCCTTTCCAGTACAGCCATGTGCTATTGCAAACGCAGATTCTTCTAAGGCAATGCGTACTAAATGTTTTGCAATTAATGGGCGACCTAACGCCGTTGCTAAAGGGTAAACTCCTTCGTATAAAGCACCCGCTTGAAGCGCAGGCCAAACGTATTCGTCAATGAATTCTTCTCTCGCATCCAGAATGTCTGCCCGTATTGCTCCAATATCTAAAGCTCGCTGCCGCGCTGTTTCAAGATCTACTTTTCCACCAAGGTCCATAGTTAAAGTTGCAATATCTGCGCCATAATGTTCTTGGAGCCAGCGGATTGCGACAGAAGTATCAAGCCCTCCACTATATGCAAGAACTATCTTTTCGCTCATGAAATATTCCTTTCATTCATTTATCTGCTTGACAGAGTACTTTTAAGAGCACTTTCAAGCTTGGTAATGCATTCATCGATATCGCTTTTGTTGATAATAAGGGATGGCATAAACCGAATTGCATCAGGTAATACAGGGTTCAATAATACCCCTTGTGCATTAGCTGCACTGACTACCTCACGTGCAATGGGCGAGTTGAACTGTAAAGCAAGCAGAAGACCAACCCCTCGTACTCCAACGATATCCTCATTATAGTTATCTTTTAATTGCGTAAGTTGCTCAACAAGGTATGAACTCATTGCAGAGCAATGTTCTGGGATATTTTTCTCAATCATATGCCGAACTGTCGCATTCGCTGCAGCTGTGGCCAGAACGTTACCCCCGAATGTGCTTCCGTGGTCGCCTGGTTCTAGGACGTTACAATTTTCTTTACAAAGGAATGCGCCTATTGGCACTCCATTTCCAAGCCCCTTGGCTAAAGTCATTATGTCTGGTTCAACACCAAAATGCTGATATCCCCAAAGATGCCCGAGCCTACCCATTCCTGTTTGTACTTCATCAAAAATCAATAGGATATTCTTCTCATCGCACCACTCACGTAATCCTTTCAGATATCCTTCCGTAGGAACGTTAACTCCCCCTTCACCTTGCAGTACTTCAACCATGATTGCGCAAGTTTGATCGGTTGTTTCTTCTTGGATTGCATTTAAATCGTCATAAGGTACGTTTGAAAATCCGGGGGCTAATGGCAACCAAGCTTTTTGATATGCAGGCTGCCCCGTTGCCGCTATCATTCCAAAGGTTCTACCATGAAAAGAGCTAAGTGTTGTAATTACATTTTGAGCTCCACCTCTGTGTAAGCGTCCATACTTACGCGCGAGCTTAATAGCACCTTCATTTGCTTCCGCTCCACTATTTGCGAAGAAAACCTTATCCATACAACTGTTTTCTACCAACGCTTCTGCAAGTTCGAGTTGAGGGACTGTGTAATAAAGGTTGGACATTTGCAAAAGCTTAGCTGCTTGCTGAGTTATCGCATTTGTTACAGAAGGGTGGGAATGACCAAGATTGTTCACTGCTAGCCCTGATGTCATATCTAGGTATTCTTTTCCATTGACATCCCATACACGCATCCCTTCTCCGCGTTCAATTACGATTGGTTGCCTATTGAACGTATGCATATAGTATTGCGATTCTATTTCTTTCCAATCAGTAGCCATTATTGCCTCCATTGGCTTGGTGTGAGGAAGCCAGGATTGTGTCGATTTTACCTTTTTATCAGGTGATTATTGCAATCAAATAACTATTTCAGTACATATCAGAGTTTGATTCAGATGATCTAGCAATGCGTTTGCTTTCGTTCCATTTATAATTGAAGGGCGAACTCCGGCGACCCTTGCCTTATGACAGGCTTGAATTTTAGGAATCATCCCTCCATTTATAACTTTTAAGTTGATAAGCGAATCAATCGAATCAATTTTTATTTCTTCTAATATTTTACCGTTTCCATCAAAAACACCGTCAACATCAGAGAGAAAAATCAAATTCTTGGTTCCATAAGTTGCTGCAATTTCCCCCGCAATCGTGTCAGCGTTTACGTTTAAAAGCTGGTTTGGTCTCTCGATATCGACTGCAATTGGCGCAATTACTGGTACTAGCCCTGCAGAAAGTAATGAAACTAAGATTGATTCATCTACTTCAATAGAACCTGCAACAAAGCCAAGGGATGCATCGGTGACTTTTCCTTGAATTAAACCGCCATCTACACCTGTAATACCTATTGCATTTATCCCCAATGCTCTCAGTTCCGCAACTATTTTTTTATTAACTAATCCTGATAGGACTGAAACTGCCACTTCAAGACTTGAGGCATCTGTGATGCGCAGTCCGTTCGCGAATTTCGCTTCTATCCCGAGTTTATTCATCCAATCAGTCAGTATTGGCCCTCCGCCATGTACAACAATTAAAGGATTGCCGTTCTTATGGAGCGATGCAATATCAAGAAACGAAGTATCATTTGTTCCAAGAGTACTTCCACCGATTTTTATAAGAATTGAAGAACTAGGATTAAGCATTTTCAAGTAATTACTGTTATCTAAGTAGTGTAGGCACTATTGAAGCGCACGTATTCTTCTGTTAGTTCGCAGCCCCATGCAGTTGCAGAACCGCTTCCCAGTCCTAGCTTTAAGGTTAAATTAACTCGCTCGCGACTCATTATTGCGATAACGCTATCTCTGTGGAAAGGTATCGGAGTCCCAGCTTCCATTATAGTGATGTCGTTTATTGAAAAACTCACTTTACTTACATCTAACTCTGCCCCACTATAGCCGGCTGCTGCGACCACTCGACCCCAGTTTGGGTCATTACCGTGTATTGCAGATTTGACTAATGTTGATCCTGCAATTGAGCGCGCAGCTAACCTGGCTTCTTCCACGGAACGAGCCCCTTCAATACTTACAGAAAAAACCTTAGACGAACCTTCCGCGTCTTTTACCAACTGGTATGAGAGATAGTCGCATAATTCTTTCAATGCTTCACAGAAAACATCAGCTTCAGGGGTTCCACTTGTAATAGATTTTTTACTGGCTGCTCCATTTGCAAGTATTAGAACCATATCGTTTGTGCTTGTATCTCCATCGATGGTTACCATGTTAAACGTATCATCACAGGCGTTTTTTAACGCATACTTCAGTAATGATTCCTCTACAGCTGCATCGGTTGTAAGAAAAGCCAGCATAGTTGCCATATTCGGATGAATCATCCCTGATCCTTTTGTGCACCCTCCGATTGTAATGGCATCTCCGTTCAGTTTGAATTGTACGGCTGCAGATTTTGGAACTCGATCGGTCGTCATAATTGCACGCGCAAACGCATCTCCCCCTTCAGGGCTCATCTCAATATTAGGTATACCGCTTCTAATGAGAGCCATGGGGAGCTCAACTCCTATTACTCCCGTTGTTCCGATAGCCAATTCAATAGGGTCCACTTCAACATGTGCAGCTGCGTGTTCAAGGGATTCTTTTGCATCAATCATGCCTTGCGTTCCCACGCCAGCATTGGCTATTCCACTGCTAACAAAAACTCCCTTAACTTTTCCATTTTTGACATTATTACTAGTTAATTCTACCGATGGAGAAACGAATTTATTTGTGGTGTAGATTCCCGCAGAGATGCATTCTTTTTCTGAGAGCAAGATACCCACATCCATTTTGTTTTGGGCATAAGTTTTTATACCTGCATAAGCAGCTCCCGCTATAAAACCGTGGGGTGTAGTAACATTTCCCTCAGTAACTAAATTGGTTTCCATGCTAATCAGAATCCTTCATCACAATTTCATTACACTAAATTGCATATAGTTTCGTACAATTATCCCATAAAATTCTTTGTTTGGTTTCTTTGCTTATATCTTCATGACTGAGAAATTCGTTAACGGATTCAGGGAACTCAGAATCGTGATGAGGATAATCGGACGAAAAAACAATATTTTTGTTGCCAATTGCATCTACGGTATAACCTAGCTCAGCCTCGTCGGCTTCCGTTCCTACGTAACAGTTCGACTTAAAATATTCACTGGGCAATTTCGTGAGAAAAGGTGCGTCCCAATCTTTATATAACTCGTAGTCACGATCCATTCTTCCGAGCCAGAAGGGTACCCATCCGGCATTAGCTTCGAGGTATGCAGCTCGTAGCTTAGGGAAATTTTCGAAAACCCCGCCACATATCATACTTATCACTGCTTTCATCATGCCTATTGGATGAGAGCAGGCGTGAAGCATAAGCCGGTTGTGCCCAAATTCAGAACCGTCTTGCTGGTAAATTGACCCTGTACCTTCATGGAACCCAACAGGTATATTTAATTCTTCTAGTGTTGCCCAGAGCTCAGCGTAATCGGCACTATGAAAATTCACACCATTGACAAAATTCGGGCGCATATAAATACCTACTGCCCCTAATTCTTTGACGGCCCGTATAGCTTCCTTTACTGCCTCTTTTGGATCGTGCTGTGGCACCATAGCCGCTACCTTCATTCTCTGAGGGTCTGTTTGGCAAAGGTCATATAACCAGTCGTTATACGCTCGGCAGACCGCGGACGAAAGTTGGCCATCAACATTGTTTAATCCATTGGGTATGTATAGACAGACGGTCGGGTACATTACCGCAATGTCTATTCCTTCAAGGTTCATTGCTTCTAGCTGAGATGGTCCATTGTATCCCTGTAAGCGCATTTTTGCTGTAGCATCGTCAGTTTTTGCACTCATCCCGTACATACGGTGAGGGTTATCTACATCACAGCTTGGTAAGCGCTCCCCCTGGAAAAGGAATACGCCGCCTCGCTTCCCTGGCGCGCGTGAAATTTGAGGCGCCCATGGCCGGAAGCGTTGATCGAGGTATTTTTCGAACATATCCGAAGGTTCGATAACATGCATGTCCGAATCCATTACTTTGAAATCATTGCGAGACATTTTTTCTCCGTTCTAAATAAACCGGGTACGTTTACTTTTCGATTTTTGTGAGGTGGATGTTGGTAAAGATAAGGAAGATAAGTTTTCATACAGTAAATGATCAAAAGTCGTTCTGTCAGAGCCGTTAATTACCGCCTGTTCATGGGCTTCTTGCAATGCCAATGGATAACCGTTTCCTTTGGCTGTTTGAGAAATGATGCATGAATGGGCGAATTCAATCCCCTCGCTACTTGTCCATTCAGGTATCTCTAATCTTACAATTTCGCTGCCAATGTTCACATAGAAAAAACGTATTTTGTTCTCGCCATAATAATCTAGGACTATTTTCGAAGTGCTTGAGAATACAGATGATCTTTCATTGACTCCCAAGATCCTCCTGAAGAGGTCCGAATCTTTTATGTTGGCTAGGGATTCGCAATTACGAAGCCCTTTGGCCAGTTCTCTGCAATTGGAATCACAATTTACTGTGTCCCATCCGCATATACTTGAAGAGATCCGCATTGCGTTTACAACTTCAGAGCTTCCAGGGAAGCTGATGTGACTCGCAACTGCAAACACTCGCTGATCTGAAGCCTTTCTTAGTCGCTCCATCGCAGTAAACATTCGTTTTTCAATGAATTCAGACTTGATATATTCTGGGAATCCTTCCAATCCCCATAGGATCAAGCTTCCATCTAGTAGTGCAAGAATAGGGACATTTTGTGGGCACTCGTCAACAATATCTGCAAGAGCCTCTATCTCCATAATTGTACGGGTTAGGCCCATTAGCGCTCCTTTAATTGGGAGTTCTCCGATACCTTTTGGATTGATGATGTTTAAGGCTGATTGCTCTGCGCAAAATAAAGGGGAATTGCGCAGCGATGCTGATGATTCAGCACCATACTTTATTAACGCACTGCCTATATTGATTAGGTAGCATTGTATTGACGAATGTCGATCTATATCGATATGAGAGCCATCTACTGCCGCAACAATATGATTTGATAATAGACCGTCGGGAGATTTGGATAAATTAATGAGTGTAGGAATTTGAGGAATTAACCAAGTTGTTTTACTTTGAAGACGTCGCTTTTCAAGGGAATTTGGGTTTTCCTCATTGAATGCTTTCACTGCAGTATCTAATGCCTTGGTATTATCCGAGTACTGTTTTTGTAAAAGAGAAGATGCGTTAAAAAGTTGTAATGCCGCTTTGTTGATATCTAATGACATATTTAGATGGTCATTAACTAAGGGTGTTCATGCAAGACCTATTCGCCTACTTTTATAGCAATATTCGTGCATCCCCATTACGTCTTGTGATTTTTTGCTCATCTAGACACTCCAAGATTGCTAGCGCGTATTTTCTGGATGTCGAGAATAAATCACGGGCTTCTGCTACCGTGATACTCCCGTGATCTTTGATGTAATTAGAAATTTTAGTTTTTAGATTTTCGTAATTATCTTGGGTAAAGCATATGCCCTGAGTCGAGCGAATTAATCTTCCTTCCGAAATTAGCAATGCTTGTAAAGACAGTTCAATACTTGGAGGCTCTAGCATAAACGGATCCTTTTGAAGGGCATTAAAATAATTTTCTATTTCGATGATTTGACTTTCAGTAAGCGATATTTTGTGACTTGATGATACGAGTAATCCCGCTTCATTCTGGTAGATCCCAACTTGAGTTAAGTTAGCTAGGACTATGGAAGAAATTGGGTTGCTGAGGTTTAGCTTGCCTTTCATTTCCTCTTTGGACATCCCGCTTTTGAGCGGGTTTGCACGATGGAAATCTTCAAGTTCTTTTTCTCCTTGTAATTCCAGCTTAGACCAATTGCTAGATTTGTAGATTAGCGAATTAGAATTATCTTGGGCGTCGATGCATATAAGAGGTTCCACAGAGGAGTAGGAATTAAGTACTATTCCGCGAATTTCAGATGCTGATATGTTTAATTTTTTTGACAAGTCGTTTAAGAATACAGGTTCAAAAGATTCTAATTCGCGGTAAATATTTGAAATGGGCTGATCGGATTCAATATTTTTGAGGGCGGTAATGACCGCTGGACTATTTCGACGATGTCGCTTTGCATCGATTTTTATCACCGTTCCTCCTCCAATAGTTGTATCAGCAGAACGGATAATGAATCGATCGCCTTCAAGCAAGTGCAGCTTTTCATTTAAGGTAATTTGCGCCCAAGCGGTTGATCCCGGTGATATTTCATTAGTATCTAATAAGCGAATTTTTGCTTGAGTTTCGGATGTGTTTGAGTGAAAAGACACAGGGAAATTATGGCGAATACTGTGTGGTGCATCATTGAGTAATTTTAGATTTGTGTCTATTGCTGAGGTTGACCTTGCCCAGCCGGGCAGCATGACCACGCTTCCTCGAGTTATTTCATTTGCGTTTATTCCCCCAAGATTTAAAGCTACTCTGTTTCCAGGACCAATGAGTTCAACTTTTTTTTGATGGGACTGTATTCCTCTAATTCGGCCGTTAATGGCCTGAGGTTGCACCTCAATTGACTGCCCAATTGCGAATTGGCCATCTATTAGCGTTCCGGTAACTACTGTGCCAAATCCAGAAATGGAAAATACTCGATCTATGGGAAGCCTGGGTTGGTTTTTGTCCGTATGGTTTTCAGATTCCGATAAAAGATCGTCGATAGTGTTTTTTAGTTCATTGAGACCCCATTTTTTGGTTGAAGAGACAATTCGTATAGGAGATTTTGAAAGCGGGGTATCGGTTAAGGTTTCTGTGATTTCTAATTCAACTATCGATAGTAAATCTTGGTCTACAGTGTCGGACTTAGTTATGACTATAATCGCTTTTGAAATCCCCAAAAGGTTCAGTATTCCAATATGCTCTCTTGTCTGAGGCATTACGGACTCGTCCGCAGCAACGATCAATAATGCAAGATCAATATTCCCTACACCTGCGAGCATGTTCCGAATAAATTTTTCATGCCCTGGGACATCCACGATACTGACTTCGCGACCACTCGGAAGTTCCATCCATGCGAAGCCTAGGTCTATGGTCATACCGCGGCGTTTTTCTTCATCAAGCCTGTCAGGGTCGATTCCTGTTAAAGCTTCTATAAGTGTTGACTTGCCATGGTCTACATGGCCAGCAGTTCCTATTACATACATGTGATCAGGATAGCAAAAGGTCAATTATTATTCTGCGAAAAACATACTGGATCAAAAAAAATTATTTCCTGTGTTAACCTTGTGCGCTGCAAGAGGTAATTAGAGTCTCTTTTAAACCGGGAGGGTTTTATGGCAGTTCCTTTGGTGGATTCTACAGCTGAATTTGTTAATTCGGCATACGAGAAAATTGAAAAACGATTAGAAATAGTGCGAGGGCGCTTAGGCAGGCCCTTAACTTTTACAGAGAAAGTCTTATTGGGTCATTTGGACGACCCTGCTGAGGCAGAGTTATTACCAGGGGAAAGCTATTTAAATTTACGGCCAGATCGCGTAGGACTCCAAGATGTCACCGGCCAGATGGCTATCCTGCAATTTATGCAGGCCGGGAAGGAAACCACTGCAGTACCCTCTACAGTCCATTGCGATCATTTGATAACAGCTTTTGAAGGAGCGCAGTCAGATACAGATTTGGCGAAATCAGAGAGTAAGGAAGTTTTTGAATTTCTTCGTTCTTCGGCAGCGAAATACGGACTTGGCTTTTGGGGCCCAGGCTCAGGGATAATCCATCAGGTTATTTTAGAAAATTATGCTTTCCCTGGATTAATGATAATTGGTACAGACTCCCATACTCCTAATGCTGGAGGAATCGGCGCTTTTGCCTCTGGTGTAGGTGGCGCTGATGCTGTTGATGTCATGGCTGGTTTTCCGTGGGAAGTGCTGTATCCAAAATTAATAGGGGTAAAACTCACCGGGTCTCTCAGCGGCTGGTCCGCGCCCAAAGACGTCATATTGAAGCTAGCGGGCATATTAACTGTCTCAGGAGGTACAAATGCAGTGGTGGAGTACTTCGGCCCGGGTACTAGTTCGATAAGTACTACTGGTAAGGCAACCATTTGTAACATGGGTGCAGAGTTAGGTGCCACAACTTCTATATTCCCTTATGACAATAGAGGGAGTATATATTTGCAAGCGACTGAAAGACCTGAGCTAGCTGAAATTGCGGACAAATTCCAACACTTGCTTGTAGCAGATGCTGAAGTGGAAGAGAACCCTGAAAAATTCTTTGATAGGGTTATTGAAATTGATTTGAGTACGTTAGAGCCTCATGTGGTAGGCCCTCATACACCTGATTTGGCAAGGCCTATCTCTGAATTAGGCCAAGCCATAATCTCAGAGAATTACCCTGAGAAAATTTCCTCGACTCTTATTGGTTCCTGCACAAATTCTTCGTATGAGGATGTATCGAGAGCGGCTGAAGTAGCAAAGCAAGCAGCAGCTCATGGTCTAAAGGCTGCAGTTGATCTACTGGTAACCCCTGGTTCAGAGGCCGTTCATGCAACGATTCAAAGGGATGGGCAGATGTCTACTCTTGAAGATTCAGGCGCTACGGTGATGGCCAATGCTTGTGGTCCATGTATTGGTCAGTGGAAAAGAACTTCAATTAATAAAGGTGATGTGAACGCGATTGTCACTTCATTTAATCGAAACTTTCCTGCAAGAAATGATGCAAATCCATCCACAATGAATTTTATTGCAAGCCCTGAGATGGTAATGGCATTTGCATTAGCAGGCAGACTGTCATTCAATCCACTTGTGGATAGCTTGATAGGCTCGGATGGCAAGGAATTTAAATTAACGCCTCCTGGCCCTGCTCCTGAAGTACCTGAGAATGGATTTGCTGGCAGAGGATTTGGGTATGAGGCTCCTGCCGAAACTGGCAGCAAGATTGAAGTTAATGTTGATCCTAATTCAACTCGGCTACAAGTACTTTCGCCATTTACCCGCTGGGATGGTAATGATTTTGAAAATCTCCAAGTATTAGTCAAGGCTCAAGGTAAATGTACGACAGATCATATTTCTCCTGCGGGTCCTTGGTTGCGATTTAGAGGGCATTTAGATCGCCTGAGCGACAACGCTTTTTTGGGTGCTGTTAATGCCTTTACTGGAGAAGCAGGGGAAGGATTAAATCAAATAACAGGCGAAAGGGCTGCATTCCCTAAAGTGGCACGTTACTACAAGGAGCAAGGGTTAAGCTGGGTAGCTATCGGAGATTATAATTACGGAGAAGGCAGCTCCCGAGAACATGCTGCGATGTCGCCACGTTTGCTTGGCTGTAAAGCAGTGATTGTAAGAAGCTTTGCAAGAATTCACGAAACTAATCTAAAGAAGCAAGGGATCGTACCGCTTAGTTTCAGTGAACCTGATGATTATGACAAAATCCTTGAAGCCGACACTATAAGTGTTCAGGGTTTAGACGAGCTAAGCCCAGGAAAACCTGTTAGGGCGGTGATCCATCATTTTGAAGGCGGGGAAGAGGAAATTGAATTAAGGCATACGATGAGTGAAGAGCAAATCGAATGGTTTAGAGCCGGAGCAGCTCTCAACATACTAGGAAAATAAAAACTCTATAACCAATCCGAACTATTAATGTTAAGGTTTGGTAATGGTTCCAGAGGTGCATCCGGAATTTTCAAATAACCCGTCGCGTTTAGGTGCTTTAGCCTTTCGAGATTTTCGTTTTTATTGGGTTCATGGCTTACTTCAGGGGATCGCGCGAAATATGCGCGAGTTGCTGACGTTTTACCTTGTTTTTGAAATCTCAGGCTCAGCTTTACAGTTGGGAATTACTGGTGTTTTTCAAGGAGTGCCGATATTAATTTTTGGCCTTCTTGGTGGCGCAATGGCGGATTCTTTTGACCGTAAACGTTTATTAATTTACACGCAATTGGCGAATGTATTGTTTCTTGGAATTATCGCTATATTGGTTTTTTCGGACACCATAATGGTTTGGCATCTTTGGGTGCTTGCAAGCCTTGCATCTGCTGTGAATGCATTGGGCCGCCCTGCTCAGAGAGCATACCTACCAAGGATGGTTCCTCGAGCCCACGTAATGAATGCAATTACTTGGTTTGGAGCGTTGAGCCAGGGGACTCTTTTTGTAGGGCCGATGTTGGCTGCAATTCTAATCGCTTCAGTTGGCGTAGGATGGGCATTTACCAGCAATGCAATAATTTTGCTCTGCGGGGCATTTGCTACGCTTGCAATCAGAGCGTCGGGTGCTCAAGAAGGGACTCCGCCTAGGGTTTCACTTAAATCTATATGGGAAGGTGTTCAATTCCTTCGTACCAAAGAAGTTCTTTTTGGTTCGTATTTACTAGATTTTGGCGTAATGTCATTTGGTTTTTTCCGACCTTTAATGCCAGTACTTGCAGTCGATGTATATCAAGTCGGTGAAATTGGATTGGGACTGTTAACTGCAGCCCCTGCTGTCGGGTCAATAATGGCTTCTGGCATATTACTTGTGGTTGGCGATATTCGGAGGAAAGGAGCTGCAGTAGTACTTAGCTATGTAGGTTATGCCGTTGGTTTGATCGCTTTAGGATTTTCACCATGGTTTTGGATGGCCCTGTTAGTTTTGGTAATTTTAGGTCTGATGGATGTAGTTAGCTTTACTGTAAGGCAAGCCCTCATACAATTAGTCGCACCTGATAAATATAGAGGCAGGGCCGGTAGTTTTTCCACAATACTTGCTGGTGTTGGTAATTCTACGGGATCTGCCGAGATGGGGGCCTTAGCAGGCGTAATCGGCGCTCCTTTTGCTCTTGTTATTAATGGCATTATCGGGCTTGCAATCACGGGCTCTGCTGCAGCAAAATGGCCCGGGTTATGGTTATACGATGAGGATAAGGAAAGCCATGGTATGGACTAACCCAAGTAATACTATTTTGCGGCTTTCCCTTGGGACGCAACCTGCGCCATAGCTTGTTCAATAGCGGCTTGATCTCCTAAGAACCTACTTCCTTTTGTCTGTAAATTCTCATCTAATTCATATACTAGAGGTACGCCCGTGGGAATGTTGAGGTCTATTATATTGGACTCAGAGACATTATCTAAATATTTAACCAAAGCCCTTAGGCTGTTCCCATGAGCAACAATCAATACTTTTTGGCCTGATTTTATAACTGGCGCGATAGTTTTTTCCCAATAAGGTACAAATCTAGCAACCGTATCTTTCAATGATTCAGTGAGAGGAAGATCGGATGATTTAATCGATGAATACTTAATGTCTTTGCTGGGGTGTTGTTCATCAGTGCTTTTTAATTCTGGTGGTGGGGTATCGTAACTTCTTCGCCATATGAGTACTTGCTCCTCGCCATGTTCTGCCGCAGTTTCAGCTTTATTGAGCCCTTGCAGTGCACCATAGTGTCGTTCGTTAAGGCGCCAATTACGGATTACAGGTATCCACATTAAATCCATCTCATCCTGCACAATCCAAAGTGTACGGATCGCTCTTTTGAGCACTGACGTATATGCAATATCAAATGTAAATCCTTCTGCAATTAGAAGTTTGGCGGATTCACGTGCTTCTTTGCGCCCATTCTCTGTAAGATCGACATCTGTCCAACCTGAAAATCTGTTTGTGAGGTTCCACTCGCTTTCCCCGTGCCGTAAAAGTACTAATTGAGGCATTTTTCTTCCTTAAATATTCGTAGATGCCACATTTGGCGTCTCTGCTACAAACCGCATAAATGCTTCATTCCCCAAAATGCGGCCATACTCCGTCAACCGTAGATAGGTATTATTCCATTGTAGTAGCCCAAGTTCTAAGCACTCCGATGTGGCATCTGAGAAGGCACTTGTAATGCTGATACCAAATCGCTCCTTAAATTCTATGTCGCTAACTCCCTGATTAAGCCTAAGCCCCATCATCATTGTTTCGACCATTGCTGTTGATGCGTCAAGTTTTTCGCAAGAATCAATTGCGCCTGCTACACGAATGGAATCGTAGCTAACTCTATTATCTATTGTCCATCCTTGGATTCGTTGTATATAGGTACGCGGGGGATTTAAATTGGCAAATCGTAGCCCAAATTCCCCTGTTTCTTCTGTTCCGTAAAGATAGCTATGCGCACCAGGTCCTACTCCCAAATACGGGTTACTTTTCCAGTATGCAAGGTTATGGGAACTTTCTTTATTTGGTTTACTCCAATTGGATATTTCATATTGGTGCATTTGGTTTGAGGCTAACAAAGACTGAGCACTTGAATACATTTCTGCAGCTAAGTCTGCATCCGGTTCTGGAATTTTGCCAATTTTCACATCATTTTCAAGAGGAGTACCTTTTTCTAAGGTGAGAGCATATGCAGAGATATGCTCAGTGTCTAAAGCTATTGCAGTTTCAACAGACTGAGCCCAGCTTGAAAAATATTGATTAGGTAATCCAAACATTAAATCTAAGCTAATATTGTCAAACCCTGCTTCGCGCGCGTTCTTTACTGCGTCGATTGCTTGTTGAGAACTGTGTCTACGTCCCAAGAGTTGAAGTTCATTGTCATTGAATGATTGAACACCTATGGAAATCCGATTAAATCCAGATTTTCGCATCGTTTGTAGCCTTTCCCTACTACAGTCGCCTGGGTTAGCTTCAACAGTTTGTTCAATGGAAGGATCTATTTCAAAAGACTCATTAATTGTACGCATTAACAATTTGACGTCAGGTGTCGGTAAATAGGAAGGTGTTCCGCCTCCCCAGAAAACACTTGATAACTTAGGACTCCCAAGCCAATCAGCCCATTTTGCGATTTCTTGGTTAAGAGCGTTGATGTACTGAGGCATGAGTGATTCAATACCTGAGTATGTATTGAAGTCACAATAAGGACATTTTGTTTCACAGAAAGGGATATGGACGTATAGTGCGATGCTCTTATTCATTTCTGAAATTATGAATCAAACTCATCTTTCTAAACATTATTAAGGAAATTTACCACGTCGCCATCTTGCATAACGTAGGTTTTCCCTTCGGAACGTAAGACTGCTTGTTTTCTCGCTTCTGCTATGCTTCTTACTCGCGACAAGTCTGTGTATGCAATTACTTCAGCACGGATAAAACCACGTTGAATGTCAGAATGGATTTTGCCTGCGGCTTCGACTGCTGTCATTCCATTACGTATAGTCCATGCTCGAGTTTCATCTTCTCCAGTGGTTAAGAATGAAATAAGACCTAGTAATTCATAGGAAATTTTAACCATCCTATCCAGGCCAGGTTCTCCTGCATCAAGTGTGTCTCGAAAATCTTGCTCATCCTCGGGGTTCATTTGCCCAAGCTGCATTTCTAAGTCCCCGCATAACGCCGCTACTCCGATAGTAGAGCTTGCGAAAGTATTGATCATTGAATTTTCGATTTCGTGTGTTTGGTGTATGTCATTTTCGTCAATATTGAAAACAATTATAAGTGGTTTAGAACTAAGCAATTGAAAATTCTCTAATAAAGGGGCAGCCTCTTCTGGTAATTCTTGGTCCCGAACAGGGATCTCATTTTCTAACCCTTCTTTGATATTTGTGATGAGCAGTTGTTCTTTGTTAAGTAAGTCCTTATCCGCTTGTTTCGCAGATTTTAATTGATTCGATATCCTCTCTTGTCGGCGTTCTAAAATTGCTAAATCTGAAAACATCAACTCTAATTGAAGGGTAGATGCGTCACGATAGGGATCGATAGAATCCTCAAAATTGGGAACAGAAGGGTTTTCAAACGCACGACTTACTAGGAGTAAGGCTTCACAGCGCTGTAGGACATTCAGATACTCTCCCCCAATGCCTTTTGTTTTTCCTAGCCCATCTGGAGATGTCGGGATATCAATATATTCAACTTCTGCATATATTATTTTCTTGGGATTTGAAATACTTGCTAAATCTTCGAGTCGAAAGTCTGGAACTTTTGCCACACCGACGTTAGGTCGGGCCCCACTTGACTTAAAGGAAGCTGTTTCGGCATGTCCCTTAGTAACGGCATTAAAAATAGTAGTTTTCCCTGATTGTGGGAGACCGAATATACCTATAGCCAAAGGTAAACCTCGAGGGCAAACGTACGACCCTGTGCTTTGGGGTCGCCAACACTAAGATTTTAGCACACGTTAGGTAAGGGCGCCGATTAGGAAAACGATAGAGAATGTGACCAAAATCGCAGCGATCACAATTCCGATTGGAGGCCGACCAAGGAAGGCCAATGCCGCTTCATTACCATTGCGCTGGGCGTAGCCAATACGTTTTAGGATTCCGGCCCATCCTGCTGCGGGTACCATTGCAAGCAAGCTTAACTTGCGAGCAGTGAAGTGGACCAAGCGCTCAAAGAAGGTAAAGAATTGCTCAAGTGGGCGTTGGATCAATACTCTTACAGGAGTCTGGGCTTTTCGGTAGAACCAGTCGGTATCAAGTGTTACTGAAGACTCGCCCTTGAGCTTGTGCCGAAGCAGCCAGGCTCCAATTGCTGTAAATCCAAGCATTTGTAGAGTACTTACGACGTGATCTGAGGTATAAGGCTCGTAGTGATTCGCGTAGGGTAGTACATCATAGAGTGCACTTGGGTAGACACCAATGCCAACGCATAGAGCAGCGGCAAAGAGCATTGCAATGATCATGCCGCGGGGAACTGGATTAACTTTTATGTCATCACGTCGTGGTCCAAACCAGATGAAATAAGGAAGCTTCAGTCCCGTGTGTAGGAACGTACCGACGGATGCCAAGTACAATAGTGCCACCACCCAGGACATATGCTCCTCTTCCGCAGCAAAGATCACCATCGACTTCGACACGAACCCGCTAAACAAAGGGAATGCTGAAATGGCAAAAGCACCGATCATGTAGAGAACCACCACAGTCCGCATACGGTCAGAAATCCCTCCGAGAGCCGTAAGGGTTCGACGACCGGTCGCGTATATCGCTGCGCCCGCTCCCATGAAGAGCAAGCCTTTGTAAATGACATGTGCAAAGGCGTGTGATGCTGCACCATTCAGTGCGACCTCAGTACCAATGCCTACCGCGGTGACCATGTAGCCTACCTGGCTGATGATGTGGTAGGCAAGCAGTCGCCGTATATCATTCTCTAGTACGGCAAAAACTACTCCATATAGTGCCATGATCACGCCTAGGAAGATGAGGAGTTCCCAACCTGCGAAGCCACGAGCTAGTACATAGACAGCCGTCTTTGTAGTAAAGGCACTTAGGAATACGCTGCCCGTGATTCCCGCTTCCGGATAGGCATCAGAGAGCCACGCATGGAGGGGAACGATAGCAGCGTTGATTGCGAAGCCACCGAGAATTAGCCATCCAGCGACTGAGCCTTCAAAAATTGTGAAATCGAGTGATCCGCCAGCCCCTAAGTGTAACAGGATCCCCGCTAGTAACACGCTGCCGCCGGCCATGTGTACGTAGAGGTATCGCGTTCCAGCCGCTCGTGATTGGGGGAAGCCTCCGGCCCAAATCAGGTAAGCAGATGTCAACGCCATAAGCTCCCAAAAGAGTATTAGCGTAAGGAGGTCTCCGGCGAAAACGACACCGATAGATGTGCCAGCATATCCCAGCGCTGCAGACTGTTGGAAACGGTCATTGAGGTGCCAGGCGTATATGCCACCTAGAGTTGCGGCGATTGCAAAAACATACCCGAAGACAAGGCTGAGACCATCGACACGCAGGGGCTCAAGCTCAAGTGAAAGCCAAGTTAAGTTCCACGAGGAGCCATCATCAAGCACCCAAAATAATTGTCCGAGGACGAGCAATGGCGCCCCGATCGTGATCAGCCTGCGGATATTCAAGTTGGGAATAAGTGTGACCAAGGCGGCTGCAACTAGCATTATGATCACGGGAGGTAGGCTACTCATTTTCTCGATTTTCCTCCACTGTATCGAGATGATCTCCAGTATATGGATCCTTGGTACGCATTAGAAACGCGTGACCTAGCCACTTAGAGATCCAAACTATGCCCAGGCAGGCAAACAGCCCACCAGCAGCCCAGAATAGAAAGTTTTCGCTGCCCCAAAATAATCGGTGTCGGTAGTCAACCAAGAACGTTTCCGCTCCCGCCGAGATTACCAAGCCAATTATTATGGCAATTAAGCTGCTTCGTTCTATTCTCATTGGACACCACCAACGATCGTGCTATTGAGTCCTGATGCGGAATCAGCTACTGCGTGGGCAAGGTTATAGAAATGGAAAGGAAAATCCGGTAATACACCTAGTACGAGTGCCAGAACACCCGTGATAGCTAAGGGCATCACCATACGCATATCAGCCTCGCCATAACGCGTGTGATCGGGCGAGGTTCGCATGAATGCGCGAAGTATGATGGGGAATAGATAGCCTGCACTAAGCACCCCGCTGACAAGATACACGGCGAGGAAAACCTGTTGCCCTACCTCAGCAGCACCCCATCCTAGGTACATCTTGCTTGTAAAAAGAACGAAAGGCGGAATTCCAGCCATGCTTAACGAAGCTAGAGTGAAAGCCCCCATGGTTATTGGCATTTGCCTGCCAATGCCGTCGAGTTCACTAACGTTGTCCTTATGGGTTCGAACATGAATAGCCCCCGCTACAAAGAAGAGAGTAATCTTGGTCACTCCATGCCCGACGATGTGGAGTAAGGCTCCTGTGAGTGCGATGGGTCCTAGAAGAGCGACTCCTAGGACTATGTATGAAAGGTGGCTGATGGTTGAATAAGCCAACCGGCGCTTGAGATTGTCATGCCTGAGGGCAAGAGTAGAGCCAATAACGATCGTCGCTCCAGACATTACTGCAACGACAATCCATGCGCCCATCTCTTGCAGTAATGCGGAACCAAATACAAATACCATAACACGGACAATTCCAAAAACTCCTGCTTTTACGACTGCTACTGCGTGAAGAAGAGCAGAAACAGGCGTCGGGGCGACCATCGCGCTTGGTAGCCAACTGTGTAGTGGCATGACTGCCGCCTTGACTCCCACACCTAGAGCGAGCATGCCGAAAAGTCCCCACTGAGTTGCCTGATTGAGGCCTGCTTGGTGGAGGAACCCACCAGCTGAAAACGTGGCATCGATGCCAAGCACATGCATCCAGGCAGTCGCGCCGATTAGAAGGAGCCCTCCGGATAATGTGTAGGTCAAATACTTTCGACCTGCAACGATGGCTTCTTCCGTTTCCCTGTGGGTTACTAGAGGGTAGGTAGACAGAGTTAGCAATTCATAAAATAGCACAAATGTGAGGAGATTTTCCGCGAGAGCTACTCCAATTGCCGCGCTAATACTGAGGGCAAACGCAGAGAAGAAACGCGTTTGTTTATGTTCGTTCCCACCGCGCATGTAGCCTACTGCGTACACGCCAGCCAATATCCATAGACCTGATGCAAGACCGCCGAAAATCATGCCCGCTGGGTCAGCACGTAGCGCGATATCGATACCAGGTGAGAGTTCAATGATTGTCATTTGCGCGAGTCGGCCTTGACGTGTTTCGTTCAGCATTAACAAAACGACTGCGACGAGTAGGATTGCGGCTACGGTCGACCAAGAATCCCTGAGGTTTGGATGACGGGACGTCGTTAGAGCAATGAGCATGGCGGCACCGACTGGGATCAGGACAGCGATTAAAGGTAGAGGAGATGAGAAAATTTCGTTCATGACACCCCTGGCCTCAGGATGTTATCAATGATGACTACGTTAAAGACACCGATTGCCACAATTGCGACAGCAAGTATGATTAAAGGTGCCCACACATCAATCTGAGATTCTTTGGCACGTGCAACTTCTGTGCGTATAGCTGAACTAGGTGTCTCATCGTGGCTATCATGAACTATGTTGGATTTCGCGGGTCTAAGATAAGCCTGCTCTAGCACCTTGAACAAATACACCGCGGTTAGCAGGCTACTTAGGAGTACTACGACTACTACTGCCCAATCGCCTTGATTCAATCCTGCTTGAATCATGTACCACTTACTGAAGAATCCAGCAGTAGGAGGTATTCCCACCATCGAGATTGCAGCTAGGGTGAAGGCTGCCATTGTAACGGGCATACTTCGCCCCAAACCCGCAAAATTATGGACCTTTTGTAGCCCAACTTGTAGACGTATTGACGCTGCTGCAAGAAAGAGAGTCGACTTCATGGCAGCATGATTAACGATATGCAAAAGTGCGGCAACGAAGGCAAGTGGCGTCGCGAGACCAATTCCAACCGCGATTAAGGCTAACTGACTGATGCTGCTATATGCCAACATCCTACGAATATCTGTTTGGCTTGCTGCGGCAATCGAGCCAAATGCAATTCCGATAAGACCAAGGATGACGAGTGCATCGGCGACAGGGACAATGTCAGTAAGGTATCCATGAGGGAACACGCTCAAAAACATTCTTAACATAGCGTATGCAGCGACCTTGGTCATGATGGGAGAGATGAGTGAGTTCACAGAGGAAGGAGCATGCTGATATGCATCTGGTAGCCAAAAATGCATGGGGACAAGCCCCATTTTGAGGCCTAGCCCTGCAAATATGAGGACGGCACCAGCTTGAACAGCACGTGTGGCTTCCGCATCGGGAAGTAGTAGGCGAGCCTCTTCCATATTTAAAGTACCTGTTGCGAAATAGATGAAACCGACACCCAGGAGATAAAAAGCCCCTCCGATGGATCCGATGATTAGATAGCGAAACCCTGCGAGCATCGCGTTACGGCCACCAATGAAGACCAGAGCGTAGGCGGAGAGAGAGGAGATTTCAAGGAAGACGAAAAGGTTGAATAAATCTCCAGTTACAACGATTCCCGTCAGACCTCCCAAAAGGAGGAGCACGAGAGAGTAGAAAATTCCGGTACTACGGTCAGCAGATTCTTTCAGGACCCATCGGCGTGTTGAGATAAGCACTAGGAATGAAACTGTGGTGATCACAACGCATACATATGCCGCTACTTCATCGACGACGTATTCGATCCCGACTGGTGGAGCCCACCCTCCTAGATCGTAGTACAAGGTTCCATGTGTTAAAACTCGATCGAGTGCCAAGAATGAGGCGATCGTAGAGATAAAAACTCCACATAGTGTGGCTGCAAAAACCGAGCCCCCCCAAACTTGTCCAAGAAGCGGCGTGAGCAGCGAGAAAATTAGTAGCGTCATCGGGATGATTACAGGTAATTGATCCATCTTACTTCCTAACCTCTTCAAGTAAAATAGATTCGTCCAAGGTTCCGAATTCGCGCTGAATTCGGACTAGAAAACTGAGAGCGACACCTGTGATTGCAACCCCAACTACAATTGCGGTCAGCATTAAAACGTGAGGTAATGGATTTACGAAGTCTTCAGGGTGCGGATGAGCCCCACTATGTAAGCCTTCAATTATTGGAACCGAACCCCCTTCTCGCATCGAACCTGATATAAAAAATAGTATTATTGCGGATTGGAATATATTCAGGCCTATTATTTTTTTCAGCAAGCTACGCTTACCTAGCATGCCATAGAGCCCAATAATGAGTAGCAACATTGTTGCCCAGTAGGGGAATCGTTCTGAAATCAACTCAATCATTCTTAGGATCCTTTGATAAAAGGTCAAAAATGATCACAAGTACGCTTGCAACTCCAAGGAATACTCCGAGTTCTATAATCCACATTCCCATAGCACGATTTGTTCGATTCTCTCCTGCAAATTCGTTAAACCATTGCAGAGGAATAGCTGCATAATCAAGATAATTGGCTCCAAAAAGCTGAGCAAGAATGCCTGTAACAACGTATATCCCTAATCCAGTGCTTGCCACAACAATTAAAAGCGGCATAGGGAGACTCTTTAATCCTTTAGTCTGGGTATTACCCCCTATAAGACGAACGAGTATGATTGCCGACGCAAATATGGCTCCTGCTTGAAAGCCTCCACCTGGGCTAGATTCGCCATGTATTAATACATAGACGGCGAAAACAATCATCAGTGGAACTAAAAAGTTTTTAGCAATAAATCTGAGTATTGTGCTTTCGTAAGGTTGATTCATTTTTTACGAGGATCCTTCTTTTTTCTTCCATGACTGCCTAGTACCAGTAGAACAGCAAGCCCAGCCGTAAAAATAACAAAGGTTTCTCCTAAAGTGTCATACCCTCTGAAGTCGGCCAAAATTGCAGAAACAATATTGGGGACATGGATTTCTGTTTCTGTGAGTTTCGTGAATTCAGGTGAAAGATGCACATTAGCAGGAGATTGAGGATTTGCTCTAGATGGCAAATCAGAGGTCGCCCACAGCAGCAAAATGAGAACAAAAGTTAAAAATGTAAATGTTAGCCACTTCAATCGACTGACCTCCGTCGCAACACACTTATTGCTGCGGTAAGTAGTACTCCAGTCACTCCTGCGCCTAAGGCAGCTTCAGTTAGAGCAACGTCTACAGCTCCCATAAGAGCTAATAATGATGCAGCGAGAAAGCTATAAACAGAGAGTGAAGCCACTGCAGCAATCATGTCTTTAACTTGCAATGCAACTATGGCTGAGGTAATTAATAGCCCAAACAAAAGTAATTCAATCCACCAAATCATTTTCTTTCCTTTCCGGTTTCTTGAATCCAAGGCTTTAACCCGGAACGAGTTGCTGCTCGTATCAATAAATGTGCAGCGAGTGGGTTTGCGATAGTAATAAAAATTATTATCAGCAGGAGCTTTAACCTGAGTAATATGCTTGCATCTAGAAATAGTAAGCCGACGATAATTAGGGTGATGCCCAATGTTTCAGTTTTCGAAACGGCATGAACCCTAGTGTAAAAATCGGGTAGCCGAAGTAAGCCTATTCCAGTTATGGCGAGGAAGATTAGACCAAGAAAAATTAGTATGCTGCTTACAAGTTCCAAAGTTAATCTTCCTTATGGGTTTCTAGGTACTTCCCTATAGCTACGGTTCCTATGAAGTTAAGTAGTGCGTAAGTAAGCGCTAAATCAACAAACATATCAGGCCGGTTGAATACGTAGCCAGTTAGAATCAAAATCAGAACAGTATTTGTTCCCACCGCCCCGCTAGCTAATAGGCGATCAAAAGTGGTAGTGCCTCTAATGAGTCGAACAAAAAGCAAAAAGCTAATGAAAATGACTGCTGCAAGAACAGCTATCACCAATGTGTCGAGTTCCATCATGCTTGCCCTACTTCAGCGGTAATATCGATTAATTGAATTTCATGTACTTTGGGGTGCCCAAAAATTTTTGCGATTTTATTGTGTATGTCTGCACTTACTAATCCATTCCGTGTAGTAGAGGAAAGGCAATGAACTGTGAAGATACCATCAGAGGTATCGATAGTTACTGTTCCAGGGGTTAAAGTAATAGATTGTGCTAAGAGGACTTGGGTTGCTTCAGATTCTAAGGATGCCTCAAATTGAACTATCGTAGGCTGGACGGGCAAACTTGGATGAAGAATTAATTTTGCTACATGTAAGTTCGAAAGTAGTATTTGCCAGAGTAGCCAAGGTAAATAGATCAGGATAAATTTTATGGTCCCCATGGTTAACCCAACTAAGGAAGGGAAAGATCTACTTTTGCTTGCGATAAGCCAGTTTGCCATAAATATTGCTAAAGTAGCGGTTAACAATCCCGAAGCAATGAATTCTGGCTCGGTGTGTCCTGACAAGATGAACCAAACGCCAAAGAATATTGTTACTTGTATGAATAAAGTCAGTATTTGCATAGCATGTGGGAGATTCTACCTTGCAGTCAGAAACGCTCCGATTGAAGGCTATGAAGTGGCGGCTTAGCTGTCAAGCGGAAATAGAACTATAATTGCAACGAGGTTCGATGTGAGTATTAATTTTGAAATTGGGAACTCCCAATCACCTAAGGGCCACGCCATACTTTATTTTGGGAGCTTGGCATCGGGGTTTTCTGCTACGTATGTAGTCCTGTTACCTATCAAGATGGACATGAGCAAATATCTGCCGCCTTTGATGGCTGCTCAACTAGGTTCTGAAGCAAATGATTTATTAATGGGGGGCACTGATGTTTTTGCGGTCCCTCCTGTACCCGAAGAGGTAACGTCTGAGGAATATTTGAAATACTTGGCTGAAATTAGAGGCGACGATTTAGTTTGGGGAGGTGAAATAAATCTCACACAAACACAGGTCGCGATGCAAAGCACATCAGAGGCAGTTCAAGAATATAATGCTTTATTTCAATCTTTTCTGGCTACACGATCTGAACCACTAGCTTCAAATAATTCTCTTGAAGGAGCTTTAAGTGAAGATAGTGTCCAAGGTGTACTCTATGAATTCATGAATGAAAGAGATCGATTAGCAGAGATGTCGAAACTTGTTGGGACAATGCGATTCGCGCTTGAATCGAACGATTTATCACTAATCAAAGACACGGACGCTTCATTGGGGATTCTGACAAATACCTTTGATGAATCATTTTGGGGCGGGCGTATCCGATTGGCAGCGCAAGATCCCTCAGAGTTAGCTTCTAAGCTTGTGCAGATGTACGTTGATCGGTGTTATTTTTTGCTTGATAACAACTTTGGAGGACTTGAAGAAATAGAAAAACAAATCTCGCTGTTGGGAGGGGATTTACCCCCAAACCAGGATATGCGCGCATAGACTGATAGCGTTAATAATTTTCCATGCGTGTAATTTCGCCAAGTCGGTGGAGTTCTTGAAAAAATTTCAAGGGACTATCAAAGTTAATTTGGATACCAGACATATCGTATATCCTGCTTTGTACGCCTGCCATGTACGTTTCAGCATCTGGAGATGTTGGACCAAAGATACTAGCGTTATTAATTACATTAACTAAATCAATCCAATTTTCTGCTGTGTATTCTTTACCGTCTACATAGCGAACATAAACAGTCATATGATCTCCTTCTAATCGTAACTCATTGAAGCCCAGTTCTCTCCAGATTTAATGTCTATTTTCAAAGGGACACTAATCTTTAGGGCATTTGGCATTATTTCCTTTAGTAAGTCACGCATAGTAGTTTCTTCGTTAGTGGGAATCTCAAAGACTAGCTCATCATGAACTTGTAGAATCATCTTCGAATTAAGAGAATTGCGGTTTAGTTCATTTTGGATTTTAACCATTGCTTCGTTGATTATGTCTGCTGAAGTTCCTTGAACAGGCATATTCACGGCAATTCTTTCACCTGCCTGTCGAACTGGGTAAATAGGTGATTTCAATTCAGGAACATATCGTCGTCGCCCTAACAAGGTTTCAACATATCCTTTTTCTTTTGCAATATTTATAGTGCTGTCTAAATAGTTTTTTACTTGAGAGTACGTTGAGAAATAAGACTCGATAAATTGAGCTCCCTCCTCTCGAGACAATTCTGTTTGCTGCGAAATCCCAAATGCGCTAAGGCCATAAGCCACGCCAAAATTCATTACTTTTGCTAATCGTCGCATATCTCTTGTTACTTCACTTATGGGGACGCCATATATCAAGGATGCAGTGGATGAGTGAATATCTTCATCATTTTCGAATGCCGCTAAAAGTGCGGGATCTTGAGAAAGATGAGCAAGTGCACGAAGGTCAATTTGTGAATAATCTGCACTGAGCAGAGTCCAATCAGAAGGAACTTGAGGGACAAAAGCTTCTCGCACCCTTAGTCCTAGTGCTGTTCGAATAGGTATGTTCTGCAGATTCGGCTCTGAGCTCGCCAGCCTGCCAGTAGCTGAACCTGCTTGGTTATAAGTGGTGTGAATTCGCTTGGTATGAGGATTGATGTAATCAGGGAGCGCATCTACGTAAGTGGACTTCAACTTACTTAATTCTCGATGACGCAATATGGGATCAATTACTGGGTGTACTGAACGCAAATTTTCCAATACGGCTGCGTCTGTAGAGTACCCGCTTTGGGTTCTTCTACCAGGAGGCAGTTTAATTTCATTGAATAATAAATCTGAAAGTTGCGATGGTGAATTTATGTTGAATTCATGGCCAACAGCATCAAATGCAGCTTTTTGAGCAAAGGCGATTTCGGTTGTAATTTCTGTATTTAATTCCTCGAGCTTTGCTTGATCAACAGTGATCCCATTTACTTGCATTTGGACAAGTACGCTGATTGCAGGGATCGTATATTTGTCGTTGTATTCATGTAGATTCTGCTTTTTTAGATCTTCTTTTAGTGCGTACTCTAATTTTCTTATATTGGTAACGTTAGCTGCCGAATAATTAGCTAAATTTTCGAGAGGAACTGAACTGTATGGGATTTGCTTTTTCCCCGTGCCAGTGAGTTCATTTAATTCAAGAACTTCAATGTTGAGGCGGTTGAAAATCAGGGGCTTAAGGTTGTAATTTTTTTGCCCGGCTAAATGCGCGGCTATTAGGGTATCGAATGAAACTTTTACTGTAGATGGATTAACTCCATTATTTGCTAGCAAGGTTAAAGTATGATTCAAATCATGACCTATTACTGGAAGGTTCTCCATGTGGGGTTGGATTCTAGTTAATACCTCATTTTTGGTTAGTTCTTGCTCAGCATTAAATAAGGGAATATAGAATGCTTCTGTTTTTTGGCTTAATGAGATGGCAATCCCCACCAAGTTTGCGCGCATTGGATCGGGATCATCACCGTGGGCTTCTAAGCAGATGGAGGATGACTTAGTTAGGTCGGCGATAAAATCAGAAAATTCATTAACACTAACTAGTATTTTTAAAGGAATATCAGGGGTTAATGGTGAGGCTACTTCCTCATGAATCCCAAGTGTTTGCCTTTGCTCAAAGGACTGTGGGATTTTTGAAACCATTCTACTGAATTCGAGTTCATGGAAGATACTTAATACCTTATCGCGGTGGAACAAGCCAAATCGTGAATCTTCGTAATTAAAGTCTGTTTGGGCATTCCGCTCTATTGTTACAAGATCTTTACTATCTCTTAATTGATCAGCGTTATCACGAATTAGCGTTTGAATTCGAGGGGGCGCAACTTTATCTAGGTTAGATAATAAATTTTCTACAGTTTTAAACTCAGAAATTAACTTTATTGCAGTTTTAATCCCTACCCCGGGAACTCCTGGGATATTATCTGATGTATCTCCAGTCAGAGCTTTTACGTCACGAATTTGGTCGGGTTCTAGCCCTCCGTACCTTTCGGATGCTCCTGCAACGTCATATATCTTCGTGTCTCCAAAACCTGTAGTAAGTGAAACTCTTACGTGAGGTGAGACTAATTGTAATAGATCGGTATCACCTGACAGTATTAGAGTATCTATTTGGTTTGAATCTGCCCAAGTTGCAATTGTGCCAATAACATCGTCAGCTTCGAAACCCGGTGTTTCTAGGATAGGAATATTAAATGCTGACATTATTTGCTTCACTCTATCAACATTTTGAATAAGCCCTTCGGGGGTAGGAGGCCGAGTGGCTTTGTAGTCTGGGTACTTTTCATGGCGGAAAGTAGGACCTGGAGGATCGAACGCAATCGCGACATGAGTCGGTTTATGCTCGTCTAGCATTTTGAAAAATGTGTTCGTAAATGAATAGGCACCGCGTATGTCTTCACCGGTAGCACGAACAGTCAAAGGTCGTGCTTTTTGCATTGCAAACCATGACCTAAATACCATTGCATGGCCATCCATTATTACTAGATAAGGCTTACCTTTAAGAGTCGGTGGTTCAATTATGCCTGATTGTAAATCTTTGGGCGGCTTATTTGCTGCATCCCTTGAAAATAAAGGTAAGCTGATTTCACGATCTACCATTTATGAACCTCTGTTTAGAGGCTTAAAAAAACTGTGAAGGAAATTTCGTTCATGAGCCCAACGATGGGTTCTTTTTACTGCTTCATCTGAAAGAGTAGGCTCACTAGTAGTAACTTTTATGGCCTTATACCCCTTAGCTGGCAGTAGTGGAGCTTGGTCTGAAACGTTAACCAAATAACCTTGTGACCTCAGCCAATCTCGTAGTTGCTCGAAGCCCTTCGCCTTTCTATTGGGGGTCACGTAGACATAGAAATCTTTAGAGCCTGCCACTTCATGGAAATGCTCATCAGCAATTTCTTTTCCTTTGCCTGATCCTTCTCTAAGTTTTGATCTATTCATGCCTTGTTTATATACCATGCGGATTTCCATTTGGGCGAAGTATAGAAATAATCTTAGTAACCCCGCTGCCAGTCAACCTCGTTGATTAATTCTTTACCAGAGATGAATCGACTAATATTTTCCTTGAGTATGCCTACTGAAAGATATTCACGCTCATCTACATGCCCAGAATTGTGAGGCGTCATTAGTATATTAGGAAGCGACATTAATTCGGGTTTAGGTAACTTTTCCCATTCATTGTCATAAACATCAAGGTACGCTCCAGAAAGCTTCCCTGATTTTAAGGCACCAATCAACGCATCCTCATCAATTAATTCACCTCTACCGACATTTAATATCACCGTACCATCTTTCATAGAACTGATTGTTTCGGCATTAATCATTCTTCGAGTGTCATCAGTTAGAACTGGAGATAGAGCCACGAAATCAGAATCTGCAAGCATTTCTTTAAGATCGCTAGGTGGAAATAATACGTCTACATTTTCAACGTCGTACAAACGTTCAGAGGTAGATCGCTTTGAGGCGTAAACCCTCATACCAAGTAATTTTGCCAAACGTGCTATTTCTTGGCCTATTCCGCCAAGGCCTATGATTGCGATAGTTTTGTTTGATATCAATTTGAGATTGTATGCTTTTGCATCAAATTCACCGAGTCTAGTTTGATTGGTAGCGATACCCAAATTTTTTGAAAAATAGAAGCATGCGCCAATGACCATTTCGGCTATCGGTAAGGTATCCACAAAACCTCTTGCAGAACCTACTTTTACATGTGATCCCCAAAGGTCTGAATATCTTAAATCAGAAATTCCAGCAAAAAGATATTGTGCGTACATTAAGTTCGGCATTCGATTAAGAAGATGTTTCGGATAGGGCAACGTGAATACAAGGATATGCGCATTTTCAAGCAATTCATTTAATTCAGACTGAGAAAGATTAGTTTCCCACGGACGTTCTTTCCAAAGGCCGGAAGTAGGAGGGTGCATACCTCCGGAGTCTACGAAGGCTTGACCCGGCACCGCATTTATTACTAGACGTTCAGGACTAATTTCTTTCAATTCTTCTATTGGAGCCCGGGTGGGATCCATAAATAAAAGGACGTTTAATTTTTCAGGAATGTTGAGCATATGTTTTTAGTTTTTAATCTTCCTCAAGCGTTGAAGTATCCCCTTCCGGAAGTCCCAATTCTCTAGCTTTTAATAACCGACGCATAATTTTCCCGCTTCGAGTTTTTGGCAAGCTATCAATTATTTCAATTTCACGTGGTGCAACTGCTGCAGCTAGTTTTTGTCTAGCGAATCCCATTAATTCTCGTTGAAGTTCAGTGCTTGGCTCATACCCCTCTTTCAGGGAAACAAAAGCTTTTACGACTTCCATAGCTATAGGATCTGGTTTTCCTATAACGCCTGCTTCAGCTACAGCAGGATGTTCGATTAGTGCTGATTCAACTTCAAATGGACCAACCAGATGCCCTGCCGTATTTATTACGTCGTCTGATCTGCCAATGAACCAGTAATAGCCGTCAGAATCTCTGTAAGCTTCATCTCCAGTCAAATACCATCCTGCTACGAATCTTGAATCGTACCTTTCTCTTTGCTCCCAGTAATCCTGGAACATTGAGGGCCATGGAGTTTTGACCGCTAGATTTCCCTCCTCACCATCTGATTTTTCATTTCCTTCAGCATCAATGATTCCAGGGAATATACCTGGTAGAGGTTTTCCCATTGAACCGGGCTTTATTTCCGCAGAGGCATAATTAGCAATCATTATTGCTCCAGTCTCTGTTTGCCACCAATTATCGTGAAATGGCATGCCTATTGCGTCAACGCCCCATTCGACTGCTTCTGGGTTTAATGGTTCTCCCACTGAAGCTGAAAATCTTAAATTTGATAAATCAAAAGACTGCGGTAATTCTTTACCAGATTTCATGAGCATGCGTATTGCGGTAGGAGCTGTATACCAAACAGAAACTTTGTAATCTTGTAAAATTTGATACCACTTGCGTGCATTGAATCCACCCTCGTAGATTACCTGAGTTACTCCATTGGTCCATGGCGCAGACATGCCATAGGACGTACCCGTAACCCAGCCTGGGTCTGCAGTACACCAGTAAATGTCATTTTCATGAAGATCAAGGCACCATTTTCCCGTAAGGTAATGTTGTATAACCGCATTGTGTCGATGAACCGCACCCTTAGGTTTCCCAGTTGTCCCTGATGTGTAATGCATTATGGAGTAGTCGTCTCGAGTAGTAGCGATCGGGCCGAACTCTTCTGACGCATCTGACATTAATTTATAGTAATCCAGATTATTTGGAGCAACTGGCTCGGACGATCTTCCGTTTTTATTTACTACTATTATGTGTTTTAAGTTAGGAAGACTTGGGAAAATACTTTCTATTTTCTTAAGTAACTCAGGTTGAGTTACAAGTACGCTTGCTCCGCTATTTTCCAATCTATCCTTTACTGGGTCAGGCCCGAATGCTGAGAATAATGGACCTATAACACCTCCCATTTTTAAGGTCCCAAAAACAGCAAAATAAATTTCTGGGATTCGTTCCATGAAAGTGAAGACACGTTCTCCTTTTTTTACTCCTAAATTAAGCAGTGAGTTGGCAAATTTATTAGTTTCTATTCGCATTTGATCGTAGCTGTAGGTCTCTTTTTCACCATTCTTACCTTCCCAGATCATCGCAAGCTTCTCACCATTACCTTTGGCAACATGACGATCAATGGCTTCGTATGCGAGATTTAACCCACCGTTAGGTAGCCAATCTAATTCTTTCTCGACATCTGACCAATCAAATGACTCGCGAGTATTTTGATAGTCGGATAAATTTGGATCGTCTTTAGCTGACGTTGGCTTCATTATTGTCTGGTGTTTTTGCATTTCGACTGCCTCCTAAAAACTCGTCGGCTTATACTAAACTCGGTTCGACGCTAAATCTTTTTCCTAAATGGATTAACTCTGAATATACTGCGCTGCTCATAGGGATACCATTTTTTAATCTCTCGCGTTTACGCTCAAATTCCAATTCTCCGCTAGCATAAATGCGAGAAGTTTTTGGGCTCGGCGCTGAAGCGTGAATCATTTGTACTAGGCTATCAACTCGAGTTTGGAATTCGCTTAGCGCGATGAAACGTTGGATATCAATAGCGATGTATGTCCCACTAGATACTAAAGGGTCCGCCCCAAAATTTTTTAAAGGAGGTGTATCTGTCCCGAAACTCCCACCAGATAAAACTCCACTGAGAATCTCTATAGCTGTAGCTAGACCGAATCCCTTGTAACCCCCAGCCCATTGTAGATAGCCGTTGGCTAATACTTCTGCAGCATCGCTCGTTGCTTCCCCGTTTTGATCTAACCCCCAGTCAAGGGGAATGGGTGTTCCTTTTTTTTCTGCTATTCGTAATTTCCCTGCTGCTACCATGGAAGTGGCCATGTCTAGAACAATTGGGTCTTCTTTTTCAGCTGGAAAAGCGAAGCTGATCGGATTTGTTGCAAGTAGCGGAGTGGTGCCGCCAAAAGCTGGGACAATTTGAGGACCGTTGTTCATTGCTATGCCAATAAAACCTTGATGAGCGGCAGTCATTGTGTAATAGCCGACGAGGCCTGTATGGGTCATATTGCGTGCAACGCTCATTCCTATGCCATTTTCTTTAGCTTGTTCAATAGCAGTTTGCATGCCTAATCGCGCTCCTAACATGCCAAACCCATTATCACCATCAATCAGAGTGCAGGCATTATTTCGGCTTAAGATACGAATGTCGGCAAGAGGATTTAGGTAGCCGTTGTCACGCATTTGGACATACCCAGCTAGTCTTGTAGCCCCATGAGAGTCTACTCCTCGAAGATCTGCCTCCACCAGAACTGCTGCAATAAATTCTGCATCGCCTTCAGGAGTTTCTAAGGACTTGACGATTTTAGAGATGAAATCCGTAAGCTTCCTTGAATTTATCTGTAAGATTTCTGGTTGTTCCATTTTAAAATTTACGCTCACTCATATTTGCAAGGTCCTCCAATGCGTGGTTCTCAGGAGTTTCTTCTCAGCGGCGCGAATAAAAATATAAGCATTCCAGGCGTTGCGATAGCACCTGCTAGCCAGAAAATTGATTTTAGAGAGTCAGTAATTTCTACAACGAAACCCATAATTACCACTCCGATAGCAGCGCCTAAAAGGCTACTCAGAAACATTAATCCCACAGTTGATCCTTGTAAGCCCTCAGGAGCAGCGTCCATAGCGGTAGCATTGATTACATCTTGACTAGACCATAGGAATAATCCAGCCAATGCAAGGCTTAAGGTTAAAGCAATACCATCGCCCGTCATACCTATCACTAGCATGCTAATGCCTATGACGCCCATCGCTGCAACTATAGGTATTCTTCGTCCTATTCGATCAGAAAAATATCCAAGTAAAGGGCCAAGCCCAACTCCTAGAAGCGTCAGAAGTGAAACATGAAAGCCTACGCCAAAACTATCCATTCCCAGATCTTGAGCGAGATAGACTGGCATAAAATTTAACAATCCAAAATGAGAGAAGGATCTTGTGAAATTAGCATAGGCTAGGCTTGTGTAAACCGGGTACTTTAAAAGCCCAACAGTATCGATCAATTTAGTTGAACGAGTAGGTACCTCGGGCTCCGGCGCTTTTGCACCAGCTAAAAGCCAGTAAATAATGCCAGTAATTAATATTGCAGGCATGAAACTGATAAGGGTGTAGAATCGCCAATCATCAGCGAGCCAGGTTACTAGAATAAAGCCTACTACCAATGGCCCAAGGGCTTCGCCTGCACCGGATCCAGACCCATGAAATGCAATGGCCATGCCTCTTCTGCGGGGGAATCTGGTGCTAAGCATCGATATTGCAGGTGGGTGCCAGAATGATGCAGCTACACCTCCCAGCGAAGCAAAAGCGACTATAGGCCATAGCCAAGGGGTTCTACCTGAAAGCATCATAAACAGTGCAGCGAAAAAGAAAGATGCAGGGAGCATTAAATGCCAATAATTACGGAGCCTGTCAGATGCATATCCGACAAAAAAATTAGGAAATCCTCCTGCAAATTGCCTTATAAGACCAATTACGGTAAGCCCTGCGGCAGTAATTTCGTATTCCTCTACGATTAATGGAAGGAATACTGCAAAGGCAGCAATGTACCAATGTTTCAATCCATGACCTATAGCAATTGTCGCAATATATGTCGCGCCTGATGTTCTGAAAGAGCTAGGTTGATTCATTGGGGTTTACGCCTGCAATTGTATTTTTATCGGAATTTACAGGCTAATCATACTCAGATGAACTAAGGGATGTCACTTACCAAGTAAGCCTATTGCTTCATTAAGATCCAGTGTCCCTTTGTATATTGCTGAGCCAATGATAGCTCCCTCGGCTCCAATATTTTGCAGGATATTCAGATGCTCAATATTAGCAATGCCACCTGAAGCTATGATGTGGTTATCCCCTTGCTTCGAAGCATGAGTGATTAATTGCTCCAAAGCTTGAAAATTAGGTTCACTTAAAGTGCCGTCGCGCGAGATGTCGGTATAGATGAAACGCTTTACTCCAGAAAAAATCATTTGATCAAGGAGTTCTTTTGATGAGATAGCACTTTTACGAGTCCATCCAGATATTGCAACTTTACCGTCTTTCGCATCAATTCCAACAACCACTTGTTCATTGCCATATTTTGTTAAAGCTTGAGCAATTAATTGAGGGTTTTCTATAGCGGCAGTTCCTAAAACTACTCGATCGACATTGTCGTAATTTAAAGCTTCATCAATTTCAGATAGTGTCCGCAGTCCTCCACCCAGTTCTATAGGGATATCTATGGTTAGAGCAATTTTTTTAATGGTGTCTTGCTGTTCAGCTGAACCATTTTTAGCGCCATCTAGATCTACTAAATGTAATCTGGAGGCGCCTGCAGTCTCGAAGGATTTTGCAATTGGTATTGGGTCATCACTAAAAGTAGTTTGCTTTTCGTAATTGCCTTGAAAAAGCCTCACGACAGCACCAAAACGAAGGTCGATTGCAGGTATAATTTCCAAACTATTTCTGACGCACCATGCTTTCTGCAAAATTTTCGTAAAGCTTTAAGCCGATTGTCCCGCTTTTCTCAGGGTGAAATTGCGTGGCAATGACATTTTCATGCGCCAAAACACTACAGAATTCCACGCCATATCGAGTTGTACCCTTTAGCCATTTTTTGTCGGTCACTTCGGCGTAATAGGAATGTACGAAATAAAATTGATTGCTTGTATCCACATTTTTAAATATAGGATGGGCCCCTATTAGCTCAACGGAGTTCCATCCCATATGAGGGACTTTCCCAACTTGATTAAACCGCTTCACTGATCCAGGCACAACGCCTAAGCCCGCGCAGTTACCTTCTTCCGAATGATCTAGCAAAAATTGCAAACCTAGGCAGACGCCTAGAAAAGGATTCCCTGATTTAATCCAATCCAAAATAGGATAGATCAATTTGCGCTCTTCAAGGCCTTGAAGAGCACTAGGCAATGACCCTTGGCCAGGGAAAACCAAGGCTGCCGATTTTTCAATCCCTGATTTATCCGACGCTATAAAAGCTTGTTGGCCAATTTTCTCAAAGGCCTTCTGGACGCTCCTTAGGTTGCCTGCACCGTAATCAATAATGGCTATTTCACGCAAATTAATCGTTCTCTCCAGTGAGTATTTCGAATGGTAGATTCCTGTCTTCGTACCTTGCCATCATAAAGATCAAGTCTGAAACTCTATTCAAATATTTTAGAAGTTCTTGATTTTCGATCATATTTTGATTATTCATTTCTACCACACGCCTTTCGGCTCTACGTATAGTAGACCTAGCTAAGTCGAATGCTGCTGACGCAGCAGAAGCCCCTGGGATGATAAAGCTGCGTGGCAAAGTTATCTGACGTTCCAGAGAGTCTATGTCATCCTCAATGGACGAAGTCATCTTTTCTGTAATTACGCTAAAGTGCTTCAGAAAAGTGTCATATTCACTACGTAGGGTTGCGAGTTCTGCCCCAACGGTAAAGAGCTCTTTTTGTATTCGTTTAGTGATGTTTTTAAGTAGTGCCTCATTTGAAAGAGCCCGTGCTAATCCTAAGCACGAGACCGCTTCATCAGTGGTTCCATAAGCTTCGGTTTGTAAGTCGCTTTTGGAGATTCGCCCTCCGTACAAAAGGCCTGTTTTGCCTTCATCACCCTGCTTTGTATATATTTTGAACGAATTGTCTTCGCGTTTCATCTAATCCTGCTCATGTTTAAGGTTTTATACCCTAATCATACGATAGGTCCTAAAGGACATTAATGCCATAGAAACAGCTGTAAATTAAATTGACAATAACCTCTAATAACTATAGAATTTAAAAGTTCGCGTTCTGTTGGGCGCGTATTTTTTGTATGAGGCGTAAGCAAAAACAATGCCAACCGTAAATCAATTAGTCCGGCATGGACGTAAGAGAGTTACTAAGAAAACAAAGGCTCCTGCTTTGCGTTTTGTTCGTAACACCCTACGTAACCGTATTTACAGAGGCAGCGGAAGCCCTCAGAAATTGGGGGTTTGCGTTCAGGTTCGTACGGTCACGCCGAAGAAGCCGAACTCAGCTTTGCGGAAAGTTGCTCGTGTTCGCATGACTAATGGGATGGAAGTGACTGCATATATACCCGGAGAAGGGCACACATTGCAGGAGCACTCAGTAGTATTGATTAGAGGTGGGCGTGTTAAAGACCTTCCTGGCGTGCGTTACCACATTATCAGAGGCGCTTTGGACGCAACTGGAGTCAATGGAAGGAAACGGGGGCGGAGTAAATATGGAACTAAGCGTTCCTAGCTAGCTTGACTCCCGCTTACGGGAATGATTTTTGGCTCTGTGCATCTAAAGCATGGAGCTTTGTATTTGTAAGGATGAAGGGGAGAACGTAGTGTCACGTAGACGTAGAGCAGAGAGGCGGGTGCCCTTGGCTGACCCGCGCCACAGTAGTGTTCAGCTTTCGAGCTTTATCAACCGTGTGATGTTGAATGGCAAAAAAACAGTTGCGCAGCGTGCTGTATACCAGGCGCTAGATCAGGTTGCATCTGAAACCAATCGCGATGCCATGGAAGTTTTTGAGACTGCTCTTCGAAATGTTACACCTACAGTAGAAGTGAAACCACGTCGTGTCGGCGGTGCAACCTATCAAGTACCTGTGGAAGTTCCGGAGCGCCGACGCAGCGCGTTAGCTATGCGTTGGTTGATTAGATCTGCAAGAGCTAGGGGTGGGCAGCCTATGCGCTCCCGATTAGCAGCGGAGATTATTGATGCGTCTCGTGGCCAAGGTGCTGCAGCGCGACGTCGTGAGGAGATGCATCGCATGGCGGAAGCTAACCGAGCTTTTGTCCACTATCGGTGGTAATTGAAATGGCAGACGTAAGCAAAGTACGTAATATTGGATTTATTGCACACATTGATGCGGGTAAGACTACCGTAACTGAGCGTGTGCTTTTTTTCACTGGCCGGACTTACAAAATTGGAGAAGTTCATGACGGCACTGCAGTCATGGATTGGATGGCCCAAGAGCGCGAACGGGGAATAACTATTACCTCGGCAGCTACCCGTGCTGAATGGAAGGGATACCAGATTAATATTATTGATACTCCAGGGCACGTTGATTTTACTGCTGAAGTAGAACGAAGCCTTCGAGTGCTTGATGGTGGAGTGGTAGTTTTTGATGCTGTCGCAGGAGTTCAGCCACAGTCAGAAACGGTTTGGCGTCAGGCGGATCGTTATAAAGTACCTCGTATTTCATTTGTTAATAAAATGGATCGGATGGGCGCAGATTTCGAGAAGACAATGGATTCTATACGCCAAAGATTAAGCGCTATTCCTATTCCAGTACAGTATCCAATTGGTGCAGAGGATCAATTTGAAGGCGTTGTTGACCTGGTTAATGAGACCGCTTGGTTTTTTGATAAATCTGGTGCTCCTGGTGAACTCAATGAAGGTGAAATACCTTCAAATCTTTTAGGGAAAATCGCTGAAGTTCGGGCACAAATGATAGAACTTGTTGCTGAGAATGATGAAGCAGTTATGGATCAGTTTTTGACAGGAGAGACACCGTCGCCTGAGGAACTGAAAGCTGCTCTTAGGCGAATAGCCATTTCTAACCTTGCTGTTCCAGTAGTATGCGGATCTGCTTTGCAGAGCCTTGGTGTCCAGCTAGTCCTTGATGCTGTTTTAGATTATTTACCCTCGCCTTTAGATGTCCCCGCTATTATTGGAACGCTCCCCGATAGCGAAGAGGAAATTGAACGAAAAGTTGACGAAAGTGAGCCGTTTTCAGCATTGGCATTTAAGATAGTCACTGATCCATATGCGGGTCGTTTGGTCTATTTCCGAGTTTACTCAGGCTCAATGAAAGCAGGCTCCAGTGTTTATAACGCCACCAAGGGCGTTAAAGAACGTATGGGCCGCATCCTCTTTATGCACGCGAATCACCGCGAAGATTCTGATAGCATTTCGGTTGGAGAAATCGGCGCAGCGGTTGGACTGAAGAACACATTTACCGGTGAAACGATATGTGATGAGAAACAGCCTATTGTCTTGGAAACTATTCGATTTGCAGAACCTGTAATATCGGTTGCTATAGAGCCAGCAACGAGAGCAGAACAGGATAAACTTACTGATTCGCTGCTTAAACTGGCCGAAGAAGACCCTACATTCAGAGTTAAATATGATCAAGAAACTGGTCAAACAATTATGTCTGGCATGGGGGAATTACATCTAGAGATATTGGTAGATCGTTTACGTCGTGAATTTAATGTAGAGGCTGCCGTTGGAAGGCCTCAGGTTGCCTACCGAGAGGCGATCACTAAGCCAGCTAGTGCGCAAGGTAAATTTATTCGACAGACCGGTGGTCGTGGACAGTTTGGTGATTGTACTTTAGAGATAACACCTAGAGAGCCTGGGACCGGGTTTAAGTTCAATAATAAGATTGTGGGTGGGGCAATTCCCAGAGAATATATCCCTGCAGTGGGTAAAGGAGCGGAAGAGGCTCTGAGTACTGGAGTAGTTGCTGGGTATCCTGTCATGGACGTCGAAGTATCCGTAGTAGATGGTTCTTTCCACCCGGTTGATTCTTCAGAAATGGCTTTTAAAATTGCGGGCTCGATGGCTTTGAAAGAAGCACTCAGGAAGGCTGGGAGCATATTGCTTGAGCCTGTAATGGCTGTGCAGATAGTTACTCCAGGTGACTACTTAGGTGAGATTCTGGGTGATTTAAATGGTCGTCGTGGTCGGATTAAATCGATGGAAGCCCAAGGTGATATTCAGGCGGTTGATGCTGATGCACCTCTTGTAGAAATGTTTGGATATGCTACTGACCTAAGATCTGCAAGCCAAGGTCGAGCAAGCTATTCTATGGAATTTGGAAGATATGAAAAAGCACCAGAGTCAGCAGTGCAAGCAATTGTCGCTCGTGGAGCTTAAGAACGAATAGGGAGAAAGCAGTGGTTGAGCAATCAGCGAAAGCAAAAACTTCAAATGCGCAAAATCTAGTACCGAGTCAAAAGGTTCGTATTATTCTTCGTGCTTTTGATCATAAACTGTTGGATCAATCATCCGTACAGATAGTCGAAGCTGCTGAACGTACAGGGGCTGCAGTTGCTGGCCCCGTTCCTATGCCAACCAGAATCAAGCGATTTTGCGTTATTCGCTCGCCTCACGTTGACAAAGATTCACGTGAGCATTTTGAGCTCCGTACGCATAAACGTCTCGTAGATATACTTGAGCCTAATTCCAAAACAGTTGATGCATTAACTCGCTTGCAGATGCCTGCAGGCGTTGATATTTCGATAAAGTTGTAGGGTTATGATTGAAGGATTACTAGGTAAAAAAATAGGAATGACACATCTTTTCGCTTCTGAAGCGAAGGTTGTCCCTGTGACTGTGCTCGAAGTTGGTCCTTGCGTTGTTACGCAGGTCAGGACTCAGGCACGTGATGGCTATGAAGCAGTCCAGTTGGGTTACGGGAACGCAAAGCTTTTAAACAAACCTGCTTTAGGGCACTTATCTAAGGCTGAATCTCGTTCACGTCATTTAAGAGAATTCAAAGCGGATGATACTTCAGGTCTTGAAGTAGGACAGGAATTTACAGTTTCGCAATTCCAGCCTGGAGACCTTGTTGATGTTGTTTCGACCACAAAAGGCCGTGGCTTTCAAGGCGGTATGCGCCGTTGGGGATTCAAAGGTGGTAAGGCGACGCATGGACAGGGCGACCGAGGTAGGGCAGTGGGTTCCATTGGTGCCGGTACTGATCCAGGTAGAGTTTTAAAAGGCAAGAAAATGCCCGGGCACATGGGCGATAAACGAAAGACAATAAAAAGGCTCAGAGTTGAATTGGTAGATACAGATCGTAACTTACTGATGGTAAGAGGGCCTGTCCCGGGTTCCAGAAATACCATGGTTATGGTGCGTTACGCTCATGGAGCGCCGATAGCTGACCGTGTTCTAGCAGAAGAAATTGTACAAAATGACGAGCCCGTTGAAATCCTAGAGGCAGTAGAAGAAGAAACGCCTGAAGCTGCAGTTGCGGAAGAGTCTGCTGCGACAGAGGCAGTAGAAGAAGAAACGCCTGAAGCTGCAGTTGCTGATGAACCTAGTGAAGAAAAGGAGGCCAACTGATGCTATTGCCACAGTATGACCTCACTGGTAATAAGACAGGTCAGCTAGAAGTTAGTGACACTGTTTTTGGGGTATCGGAAAATCCTGAATTATTACATCAAGCTATGGTGTTTTATGCCGCGAACCAGCGACAAGGGACAAGTAATACCCTGACACGCGGAGCGGTTCATGGCACAACCCGTAAGCCGTTTGCGCAAAAAGGTACCGGTCGGGCACGACAAGGTTCTTGGAGGTCTCCTCATCACCGAGGTGGAGGCGTGGCCTTTGGACCATCTCCTCGCTCGTATCGTAAGAGAATGCCTAAGCAGATGCGCCGCCAAGCTATTCGAGTTGCGCTTTCAGGGAAAGTATCAAGTGAAAGACTTTTTGTGATTGAAGGGCTCGATACTATTGAACAAAAAACAAAAGCTATGTCTGATGCACTGACTGGACTAGGAGTTTCAGGTTCAGTGCTAGTAGTAACTGGGCAATCTTCTAATGCGAATCGAACCGTGCGCAACCTGCCTCGTGTGAAGGCTGTTTCAGCGGAGCTTGTAAACGTTCTTGATTTATTGAGATTCCAGTCCGTACTAGTAAGTCCGGAGGCGGTTAAGGCAGTTGATACTCTGTGGTCAGACTTAAGACGTGTTCGTAAGGAGGCTGCTGCCTGATGCATGTTTTCCAAGTTTTAAAGAGGCCTATAATTACTGAGAAATCCACAGTCTTACAAGAACAGAACAAATATGTTTTTGAGATTATGCCTCGTGCAAATAAAACGCAGGTTCGTGAAGCTGTGGAGCGGGCGTTTGAAGTGAGCGTAACAAATGTGAATATTGTTATGAATGCCGGTGAGAATCGCCGTCTTCGTAATGGCCGATGGTTGAGAACGTCAGCAACAAAAAAAGCTATTGTCACTGTCGCTCCTGGGCAGACAATCCAATTGTTTGAGGGAGCGTAGAGATGCCTTTAAAACGCTTAAAACCAACTAGTCCGGGCGTTAGAGCTGCTGTTCGTCCTGATTTTGCTGAAATTACACGGCGATCACCTCATAAGCCTCTTACCAAGGGAATTAGTAAATCCGGCGGTAGAAACGTAAGAGGGAAAATGACTGTTCGCCATCGAGGTGGCGGTGCGAAAAGGACTTGGCGGGATATAGATTTCAAACGCGATAAGATCGGAATACCTTGCCGAGTTGAATCTATTGAATATGATCCTAACCGCTCTGCAAGGATTGCGCTCTTACTGTATGCAGACGGCGCAAGGCGCTACATTTTGGCTCCAAATGGAGTAAAAGTGAACGATGCACTGATGTCGGGGCCTGATGCAGATGTACGCCCAGGAAATTCAATGAAGCTGGTTGACATGCCTCTGGGCACAACTGTGCACAATATAGAATTTCAGCCGGGTAAAGGTGGTCAAATTTGTCGAGGAGCTGGAACTTCAGCCGCTTACCAGGCTTTAAGCGATGATAAGCGATTTGCTACGCTTCGGCTTCCTTCAGGGCAAACACGTCGAGTACCTAGCGCAGCTTCAGCAACTATAGGGCAAGTGGGATTTCCCGAGCATAAGAATACTAAATTAGGTAAAGCTGGCCGTGCGCGACATTTAGGTAGGAGACCTCAAGTAAGAGGTTCGGCTATGAATCCTAACGATCATCCTCATGGTGGTGGTGAAGGACGCGCTGGTGTGGGAATGAAGCATCCTAAGACACCTTGGGGTAAACCGGCATTAGGTCCCAAAACACGTCGTCGTTTTCATACGGATGTATTTGTTGTTCGTGATAGGAGGAAGCGCTAGATGTCCCGCTCTATTAAAAAAGGTCCTTATGTGCATCCTAAATTGGCGAAGAAAGTAACTCGCGCTCAGGGGTCGGATGCCAAAATTGTTATAAAAACTTGGTCGCGGGCATCTACAATAATGCCTCAGATGTTAGGAATGACTATTGCCGTCCATGACGGTAGGCGTCATATTCCAGTATTCATAACGGAGAACATGGTGGGTCATAAGCTAGGAGAATTTGCTCCTACACGGACTTTTCGAGGCCATATTTCTAAATCTGAAAGACAATCTTCGGTGAGGCGTTAATATGTCAGTTCGTGCTATAGCTAAGCAAGTTGGAGTTTCGCCAAAGAAGGTACGCCCTTTGTTGCGTGCTATCCAAGGGCGACCCGTCCCAACTGTGCTTGATGAGTTAAAATTCCAGCCCGGTTCAACAGCTGAAGAGGTTTCATCACTTCTTAAATCAGCTTCTGCAAATGCAGAAAATAATGATGGTTTAGATCCAACTCGGCTGATTGTTGTTTCTGCTTTTGCTAACCAGGCGGTTAAGATGAGGCGATTTAGAGCCCGTTCAAGGGGTCGTGTTGGTCGTGTAGAGCGGCAAGCAAGCCACATAACTATTGTTGTGGATGAGAAGGGGTAAGAATTGGGACATAAAACGCATCCGGTTGGGTTTAGACTCGGGGTAATAAAAGATTGGCAATCGCGTTGGTTTGCAGGCAATCGGAAAGATTATTCAGCGAATGTGATTGAAGATTGGCGTATTCGTGATGTGATTAAAACACGATATGCCGAGGCAGGTATATCTAAAATCGAGATTGAGCGTAGTGCGCAGGACGTTACAGTTAATGTCCATACTGCACGTCCTGGTATCGTTATCGGCAGAGGTGGTCAACGCGTAGACGAATTGCGCAAAGCTGTTGAAGGTGCATCTGGTGTCAATAGGGTTCGTTTGAATGTCTTAGAAATCAGACAACCCGAACTTGATGCACTGCTAGTTGCGCGTAACGTCGCAGAGCAACTTGAACGTCGG